>CAZUGM010000142.1:4301-4681 GCA_964619915.1 uncultured Fusobacteriaceae bacterium
CAGTGCCAAATACTTGCTAAACCATTGTTCCAAAACATGGTTCCGATAAAGATTAATAGGAATAGGGAAGTTAGACTTAAAATGATTTCACCAATAAATTTAATTGTGCCTGCGGCACGATCATCTTTAATATTCTTTTCAGTTTTCTAATCACATCAAAGGAAGTATATCCTTTGGGTTTATCTACATTAATTAATCCGTTCAATTTATTCACCCTATATTATTTATTTTCATAACAGTATATCATATTTACTGGCCTTAAACAATCACAGAAATCTTTTCTTAAACCATCAATACTATGAATTTATATCTATTCCATTCAATTTTTTAACACATAAGCTTCTGCTTTACATTGTTGTCCTTTTCTTCGTTACTAAGTT
>CAZUGM010000142.1:4764-6177 GCA_964619915.1 uncultured Fusobacteriaceae bacterium
GTGCCTAATTTTCCTTTTCTTCTTTTTTTAGTTTTGAAAGGTACTCCTCCACATTATACTTTACCTCTATCAATTGGCTGTTTCCTATTTCAGACTCTATCCCTACTATCCCCAGCCCACGAGCAAAATAGATATAGTATTCAAACCCATCCTTTCTATACCTTAATTTCACCGCCTCTACCTCTTTTCCCATCAATTCTATCTTTTCATCCACAGATAAGATCTTATATGTAGACTTATCCTCGTTTATCCAGGAGATCCCTTTTTTTATAGGTGATCTGAGTAAGATCAGGTTGTGGTTTGATTTTTCATCTATATAGTTATCCTTTAACTGATTCGTTTCACCTTCCCTGTATACCAGCCTGTAACCATCTTTGTTTACACGATAAACTGCCACTCCCATGGTAGCAGTATCTATAGTTTTTTTCTGGTAAAATTCTCCCTTTATCTTATCTATTATTTCGACACTCCCGGCTCCTTCAAATCCTCCATCAAAGATCTTAACCATAGGTTTATCCGGCATATAGTCCCTTACCTGGACTTCCTTTGGTTGTTTTGAGTTTATCACATTAAATGTTAAAAATACCACCGAAAATAAAATTATTATCCTTACAGCTTTCTTGTTTAATTTATGTTTCATATTTTAACCTCCATTTTTTGTTACCTGGATCCAACATCACATTGCTTTTATTTTATTCTGTTTATACTGCCCTTACGTGGTTGTGGGTTTAATTTTTCCTTGGCTGGATATCCAAACACTATTCCATGATGCAGTGTATAACCAGTTGGTATCTTTAATAACTTTGCATACTCTTCATGTTTTTCACCACTGCTTTCAAACAGTTTATTGATAAATCCAATCCAGCAGCTTCCTATTCCAATGCTCTCTGCTGCCAATCCCATATTTTGACTTACAGCTCCCAGATCATCAATTGGTGAAAATCCATTTTCACTATAAGAAAGTACTATTAAAACCGGAGCACCATAAAATGCATCGTATTCACTATTGTTAGCCCAGCCAAAATAAAGAGGATCATCTATATCTTTACACACTTCCTTTGTTTCAAAATTTATTTTTTTCATTATCTCTTTATTTTCTATTACCGTAAAATGCCAGGGTTGTCTGTTATGTCCGCTGGGGGACCACATTCCCGCTTCTATTACGGTGGGCCCGGCGGAAGTCCGCCGCGTGGGGCAGGAGCGCGTCGCCGTCATCTCCGCCAACCTCGCGCAGGGTGACCTGGGCGCGGCCGTCGCGGCGCTGCACGCCATCGTCGAGGACGTGGAGCTGCCGGTCGGCACGACGGCGTTCCTGTCCGGCCAGAGCGAGGAAATGGAAGATTCGTTCCGCTCCATGCAGTTCGTGCTGCTGCTCGCCATCTTCCTCGTCTACCTGGTGATGGCGTCGCAGTT
>CAZUGM010000143.1:0-6173 GCA_964619915.1 uncultured Fusobacteriaceae bacterium
CTGTATCACTGATCCTTTTAATAGTGGGAGGAGTTTCCTATTCTGTAGGAGCTATCTTCTACTCCATGAAAAAAATTAAATATACTCATGTTATATGGCATTTCTTTGTCATTGCAGGGACTACCCTTCACTATCTGTCTATCTATAATTCAATATAAATATATCCATAAGAAAAAAGGCATCCTATAAATTATAGGATGCCTCTTTTTAACTTTATCTTTTATTTAAATTTCGGAAGATATACTGTAAATACACTACCTACTCCTTCGGTACTCTCAATTTCCAGCGTTCCTTTGTGAACCTCTACCAGGTGAGATACGATGGATAGGCCCAGTCCTGAACCTGATTTTTTAGTAGTTCTGACCTTATCCTCCCTAAAAAATCTTTCAGTAATCTTATTTAAATTGTTCTCTTTGATCCCAATTCCTGTATCTGATATTCGAATCCCAATCTTATCCTGAGCCACAAAAGAGGTAATATTGATCTCTCCTCCAACCTTATTATATTTAATAGAGTTAGAAATTATATTTAAGAATACATCCCGTAACAGCGATTCATCCCCCAAGACTTCCCTCTGGTGATCTTTCAGCTCACACCTTAATGTTATTTCCTTTTCCAGAGTGAGAACTTCCATAAATTCACATAATTCCATGGTCATCTTTTCAATATTTACAGGTCTGAAATGCTCCTTAAGTGCTTCCGGGTTTTTAGTAAAGATCAACAATTTCTGAATGATATTATTTAACCAGTTAACTTCATCCAATACTTTTCCTAAATCATCCTGGTATTCCTCTATACTCCTCTCACTGCTGAGCTCCACCTCTATCATACTTTTGATGGACATTATAGGTGTCTTCAGTTCATGACTGACATTATCTGTAAATTCACTTATCTGAATAAAACTATTTTCTACCCTGTCTAACATAGAGTTCAGAGTAAATATTAAATTTGCTATACTCTTATTTGTACACTTAGTTTCAATCCTTTCAGATAAATTTTTAACTTTAATGTCATTGGTCGACTTAGTTATCTCGTCTATCCCCATTAAAAGATTATCAACTACATTATTAGTATTATAGTAGTTCCAAATTATGGCCAAAAAAATCATCATAGCAAAGGTAATGGTCAGCCATGAAAGATAAAGATTTATATCTGAAATATCTCTTATCAGTGCGTAGACATATGATTTTCCCCCATTGGTAAAACTTCCTACCAGGAGTCTTTTATTTTCAACAGTAGCGTATGAATTTTTTTTCAGGTCTATATTTTTTATAAGTTTCATCAAAGCCTTAGAATTACTGAAAAGAAAGGAATCATCACTTATTTCAACATACACAGGTTTTTTAGCTTCTGTATCTATTACTAAAATATCTAAACGTACAGGAAGAAGATCTAGATAATCAATCATGGTATCAGCTTCAAAAACTATCCCTTCCTCCTTTATAAGATATTGAAATACCGCAGCTTCAGTGGCCAGCTCTTTATTCACATAATTTTTAAATAAACTTGAAGTCAAAAAAAAGACTCCTGTAAAGATAATTCCCAAGACAATAAAGTTTCGAACACTACTTCTCACCAAAGTTACAAATATTAAATTATTTTTTCCAAATTTACTTAATCTTTTAATATATACCCAACTCCTCTGACAGTATGGATTAATTTTTTATCAAAGGCCTTATCAATTTTCTTTCTTAAGTGATTTATATATACATCCACTACATTTGTATCAGAAATAAAATTAATATTCCATACTTTTTCTGTGATCATCATACGAGTTAAAACAGTATTTTTATTCTCTATAAAGTATTCCAACAGGTTAAATTCCCTGGTTGTCAGTTCTATTACCTGATTATCTCTGGTAACGATTCTTTTTACCAGATCCATCTTTAAGTTTTGAGCTGTTAAAATATTGTCATTTCCCTCACTGTTTCTTCTGAATATAGCTCTTATTCTGGCCAATAATTCAGAAAAAGCAAATGGTTTTACCAGATAATCATCTGCTCCTGCATCTAATCCCACAACTTTATCCTGAATTTGATCCTTTGCTGATATAAGAATTATATGAGTATTATCTTTTTGTTTTTTCAGATATTTAACAACTTCTATCCCGTTCTTTTTAGGGATCATAATATCAAGTAATATTAAACTATAATCATAGTTTGTAGCATAGCTTATAGCATCTTCTCCATTATCTACAGTATCTACATCGTATCCAGCTTCTAAGAGACCCTTGCTTATATAGTCCGATATCTGTTTTTCATCTTCTACTAATAATATTTTCATTCTTTCACTCCTCTGTATACCCTCAACAAATCAAATATTTATTTTAAAGGGAATAATAATTTTTAAGTAATTTTTTTAAATTCATAAGATCTTCTACACCACATAGTTCACGAACTGAGTGCATTCCAATCATTGCTAATCCCAAATCTACAGCATTTATATCCAAATGTGTAGAAGAGATAGGTCCTATTGTAGACCCTCCCGGTGTATCCGATCTATTTACAAAGTATTGATATGGAATCCCGTTAGGTTCTAATATTTGTTTCACTACAGCCAATGAATGTGCATCTGAAGTATAAGATTGGTTGGCAGTAACTTTCAGTGCCACACCGTGATTCATCTTAGGTCTTATCATTGGGTCTGTCTTTTGATTCTGAGCCGGATGAACTGCATGGGCTCCGTCTACAGAAAGCATAAATGAATTTGACAATGCACAGAAGAATTCCTCCCTGTCCAGTCCTAAAGATGTAGAGATCCTGTCCATAGCATTTAAGAGCATATTTGAGTCCGCTCCCTGCTTTGTTCTGCTTCCTACCTCTTCATTATCAAAACAAGCCAATACATTTACACCATTAAAGTCTTCAGCCTCAATAAAAGCATCTAAACCAACATAGAGTGCTCCTAAGTTGTCTATCTTAGCAGCGGAGATCATCTCCTCATTTAATCCTACAAGAGTTCCCTTCTCAAATTCATACAGGTACAGGTCGAAATCTCCTTTTAAAAACCATAATAGTTCAACTACTATATTTTTAAAAGAAAGTTTTCCCTCTCTAACTGCTCGTTTACCAGTGTTAAGATAGGCAGAGTATCATTTTGTTTGTTCAATTCAACCCCTTTATTTACCTCTCTATTTTGATGGATAGCAAGGTTAGGGATTATTAAACACGGCTTATCTATATTTACTAAGATTGTTTCCGGTTTAAAAACATTCTTTGATTTTACAACTACCCTTCCTGCAATACTTAGAGGTCTGTCTAACCATGTATTTAAAATAGGTCCGCCATATACCTCTGTATTCAGCCTAAGGTATGAATCTCCCACCATTTCTGGATTAGGTTTTATCCTAAACCCCGGAGAATCCGTATGGTTCCCTGATATTTTAAATCCATGCTCATTTAAATTTCCATTTCCTATAGAAAACGCAATCAATGAAGAATGATTTTTTTTGAAGAAATATTTCCCACCGACCTCTAGATTCCATTTTTCAGATTCCGAGATCTCTTTATATCCATTGTCTACCAATATATCAGCAGTATTTTTTACTGCATGAAATACCGATTTTGAAGAGTGGGAAAAGTTGATAAAGTCATTTGCAAGTTTTTTCATTTTATTCCTCCTAAAATTATATATATTTATACTTATTTTATCCTTAATATTATTTATACAATATTATTCATGAAATTAAAATATCTTAATTTTTAAAATTATTAATTTTATCTTTTAACTCTTGTATCTTTCTTTCCTTTTTTATCTCCTCTACACCTTTAAAAGACAATTGAAACTCCCTATTTTCACTCAAATTCCCCAGATTTATTCCCAGCAATTTGATCTTGTCTTCTAAATTAACCTCATCAAAGAGCTCAGCCATTAACTTTTTCAATATTTCTATATTTTGGGTGGATATATGGATGCTTTTAGATCTGGTTATAGTTTTTCTGTCTAAATATCTCACTTTTAAAGTCAGAGTTTTTGTATGGAACTTCTGCTGTTTCAGCCTTTTATGAGTTTTTACCAGCAGGCTGAAAAATTCAGACCATATAAATTCCCTGTCTTCCAAGGGAGTTGAATAAGTTCTCTCATTGCTGATAGAGTGTGTTTTAGATTCTATATACACCTTCCTATTATCGATACCTCTAGAGTATTCGTATATCATCTCACCTCTGTTATAGCCCAATATGCTCCTAAGCTCCTGCAGTGACAGCTTTAAAACGTCAGATACCTGTACAATATTTTTTCGCTCTAAGATCTCCTGGGTTTTCTTTCCTACCCCCGGTATGAGCTTTATCCCCTTATCTGACATAAAATCAGCAAATTCATCTGTAGTTTTGATAAATGTCACTCCTCCGGGTTTTTTAGCATCACTGGCTAATTTTGCACTGAGTTTGTTATATCCTATTCCAATGGAACAGGTTAATCCTGTATTTTTAAATATACCCCGTTGAAATTTTTCAGCAAAGGTTTCATAGGATGGGTAATTTTTTATAATATCTGTAATATCTACAAATCCTTCGTCCAAAGCTATAAATTCCACCTTGTTGGTGAGCCTTAAAACCAAGTTTTTTATCTGTTTAGAAACTCTGCTGTACTTTTCCTTATCAACTTTCAAATATATCCCATAGGGACAGAGTCCCTTGGCCTTTGTTACACTCATAGCAGAGTGTAAACCATATTTTCTGGCTTCATAATTACAGGTGGTTATAACACTGGTTCCTACAATTACAGGTTTACCACGAAGGTTAGGCCGATCCCTTATCTCTATAGATGCATAAAACGCATCCATATCATAGTGAAGGATAACTCTTTTACTTCTTTTCATCCCCTTTCCTCCTGTTCAACACTGTAAAGTCATTGATAAATATAGGGATATTATAGCATATCACTGGTAACAATGGAAATATACAAAAAAACACCTATATAGGTGTTTTTCTAAAATTCTAAGGTAACTATTTGACCATTCTTCAAACTTTCCTTAATATCGATTATTCTCTGGTTGCTGCTGCCCCTGAAATACAGATCCGGAGAGTAGTCAGCTTTTTGAAACTTACCATCGACCAGAACATCTATATAGTCCAGACACTCCCTCATGATTGGATTTTCTAGCAGAGTTTCAAAGGTATATCCGGTATAGGACCATATATTCTTATGGGTTTTGTCCTTTATCTCCTTTAGAAATTCCAAAAGTTCCGCCGGATTAAAAAACGGATCTCCTCCAGATAAAGTGATCCCGTCTAACATATAGTTAGAGTTTATCTCTTCTATTATTTCATCCATATATTTCTTATCCAAGACTCTCCCTATATCGCCCTTCCATGTTTCATGGTTGTGGCACCCTTCACAGTAGTGGGTGCATCCAGAAAAGTATATAGAGTATCTGAATCCGAATCCATCGGAAATGGTTTCTTTAAATATTTTTATTATCTTCAATTTTATTCCTTCTTTCTTCTTATTTTTGTTATCTGACTCTTTCCCTGTTGGCATTTTCCCTTCGTTAAGGAAAACCATAGGATACTATTTACTGTAATCTAAATACAAACTTTTACAAAAGATTTTCCAAATTTTGTTAATTGTAAATATTCATTTTTAAATTTTGTTTTTTTTCCACTTGCAGATAATCTTTCTAATTCTTGGGTTATTAATCTATGATTTTCCAATGGTTTATAGTGAAAGTCTTTATTTGTTAAATAACTTCCATTTGGAATTTCAATTAATTTTAATCTTTCTAAATTTTCTAAATATAATGGTATTTTAAGTTTATTTTCAATTGATTTTGAATCATAAAATTTACAAAACTTTGATATATGAATAGTCCCACCCTTACTATCGTCTGCTAATATTTCTATACCTAACAACCCATGAGTTCCACCATTAGAATTAGATATTTCTTTTATTAGTTTTGCCTCATCAGGGAGTAATTGTTTAATTATTTCTACAAAAGATGGATGTACATCATCATTTTTCTTTTTATTCATAGAACTTGCTAATAAGTTAGTATACATCTCTCTAAGATCATCTTCCTGTGCTGTAAATTTTAAACTCTCTATTAGTGGTCCTGCAACCCTCGGGTTAGGTGTCACTATATTTTCTTTTGGAATACTTTTTAATTTTTTCTCTAAATCATTATTTACTTTTTCTTTAATTTTTTCAAATCCCCATACCATAGCAGATACAGG
>CAZUGM010000144.1:0-2576 GCA_964619915.1 uncultured Fusobacteriaceae bacterium
ATTTAATAAAAAAGCAACGTGGTGTTTCATCTAGATAGGTGTAATTTCCTAAATAATAATAAAACAGAAAAAGACTCCTAGAATAAATCTCGGAGTCCTTTTTATTTAAACTTCTTTTTAAAGCTAAAACGTTTAGAAAATATCCTACTATATATTTTTAGCTGTTGTTCCATAATATGCTGCCAGATAGATCTCTTTAATATCTTCTGAAGATGTATTTCTTGGATTTGTAAGAGTACAAGGGTCATTGAATGCATTTACACTCATTCTTTCAAGGACATCCTTAAATTTACCTTCCGAAACATCAACCTCATCTATCTCTTTTAAAGATAGAGGGATACCCACTCTTTTATTTAATTCTTTTACAGTAGTTACAATGTCATCTACTCCAAGTGTTTTTTCTATCTCATCGAAACCATCTGTAGAATTTCTGTTATATTCTATAACATATGGCAATAATACCGCATTTGCAAGTCCATGAGTTATTCCCAATTCCCCGCCGATCTTATGTGCCATACTATGCACTATTCCCAGAGAAGCACTTGTAAAAGCCATTCCTGAAAGTGTCGATGCATTGTGCATGTCCTCTCTTGCCTTTATGTCATCTCCATCTTTATAGGCAGATGTAAGACTTTCAAAAACCATCTTAATTGATTCCATTGATAGTGGTTTAGTATAACAGGTAGCAGCATTAGAAGTGTATGATTCAATGGCATGGGTCATTACATCCATCCCTGTATTAGCAGTGATATGAGCCGGAGTTTTAGAAGGAATAACCGGATCTAAAATCGCAATATCAGGTGTGATCTCATAGGATACCAATGGATATTTAATTTTATTTACAGTGTCTGTTATTACAGAAAATGCAGTTATCTCTGAAGCTGTCCCACTTGTAGAAGGAATAGCTATAAATTTAGCTTTCTTTCTCAATGTCGGGAATTTACCGGCTACAAGATCTTCAAACTTAGTTTCAGGATTTTCATAGTATACCCACATGATCTTAGCAGCATCCAATGCAGAGCCTCCTCCAATTGCTATGATCCAATCAGGATTAAATTCAGCCATCTTCCTACCGCCGTCAACAACAGTATCTATAGATGGATTTGGCTCTACACCATCTATTATCATTACTTCCATTCCTGCTTTTTCTAATTCCTCTCTGGCTTGGTTTAAAAAACCAAATCTTTTCATAGAATTACCACCGGTTACCAGTACAGCCTTCTTACCGCTAATAGTCGATAAATATCCTAGTGTTCCCTCTCCAAATACAATATCCTTTGGAACTCTAAACCATTTTAAATCCATGATTAACCATCTCCTCTTAATTTTATAAAATCAAATAAAAAATTATATCTAACTTAATCTTCTTTTGAGAATAATTTAACAATTTCTTCTACAATTCAACTATACCACACTTTTAATTTTGTTCCAAAAATAACTGATATTTTTTAAAAATTAAGTTTCTCTCCTACTTAAAGGTATAAAGTTAGGCTAATTTCAGAGTACAACAATAGTAATATTTTAAAATATATTGATTTTAAAAAAAATCTCTACTCTATCTTTTTTTATAATCTTTAATCATCATATAAATATCCTAAAAATCTGCTGGAAAATAAAAAACATTCCCAGAGATACCCTATAAACTTTCCTCTAAAAACTCTATACTAAAAAAAAATAAGCGAAGGAGTTTCCCTTCGCTTATCCTTCATTTTATTGGGATAACTTTATAATTTAAATTAATTGTTTATTTCTACACGTGTAAACGAAAAGATAAATTAGCCAATCCGATAAAGGTCATTACCAGGGCTCCTCCTATAACTGCAGCCTTTGCTCTCGCTCTTAATTTACCAAAATCACTCTTAAATTTTTCCATTGATTCTTTCATTTTTTCCTCCATCGTTCATTAAAAATAATAAAATTTGCCTATATTTAATTTATTACAATGAAGTTATACCATATAATTCGGTTAAAGTTTAAATACAAAAAATATACAAAATATAACTCACTCATTTATTAAATAAATCTATAATTACCCTGGATTCAAATCTCATATTGTGATATTTAAATCACAGACTCTTGGATTTACAGGTGATTTTAGTTTAGTTTTAAAATCATCTATTACATAGTTAAATGAAACACTTTGTATGGAAAAATAAATAGCGAATTTAACAATTATTTACGCTATTAAAATCGCCTCTGACGCTATATTCATTTTAATCATCAAAATTTAATACAACATATAAATTTTTTATGCTAAATACTATGATTGATCGGTTAATTTAGTGTATTTTTTAATTTTTCTACTTTGTTATATAAGCATTTCCATGGATCTCATTTATGTCATGGGCAGTTATAAATGAATTTTGATCTATAGAGTCTACATATTTTTTCAATTCAAAAAATTCTCTTTTTTTTAAAACCGTCATTATTATGGCATTATCACAGTCCGAAGATCCGTCTTTTGCATAATATATAGAGATTTTACCTCCAAATATATCTATTATATAACCCCTGATCTCCTTAATTTTTTCACTGCTTATTATGACCTGCTGATAGAGGTTAAATTTTTCCATAAT
>CAZUGM010000144.1:2586-6148 GCA_964619915.1 uncultured Fusobacteriaceae bacterium
GTCATGACAGGTACCTCAAGGCTTTGCAAAACAGAAAGGCTTTAGAGGAAGAAAATGATTATAAGCATATCCACTAAAAAAACGGCATGTCCCATTTTTATTTTAAAATACTTATTTATTATCTTTACTGCTATATCCAGACCCCCTGTAGATGCTTCATGGGAAAATGCTATTGCCATACCGGCTCCACACATCAATATTCCAAATATCAGCTGAATCAATATATCATGGCTCAGAGGTGCTGATATTGGAAAATATATCTGCATTATGGATATAAAAAATGAAGTTGTAAAACTGCAAAATACAGTCTTAATTCCAAATACAGGCCCTATCATAAAAAAACCTATTATATATAGTACTACATCCATAGTCATCATTAAAAAACCTATATTGACATCTGGAAAATAATTCATAATTATTATGGCTATTCCTGTAGTCCCCCCTGCTGCTATTTCATTTGGAGCCAAAAAATAATATACCCCTGCTGCAAGTAAAAATGCCGCTAAAATTAAAATCCCTAATTCTTTTACAATATTTTTCATCCTTTCCTTCCTTTTTATATTTTATATTTTAAATTTAATCTCTATAATCTTATTTTCATTGAAACTGCAGACAGTGAGTTTATTGTTCATCTCTTTTTTTGAAATATGCAAAATCATGTTTGTGCATATTATCTCCATAATTTTTGTTATATATTATTTCAACATCGGAGACCCCATTTTCATAGAGTTTTTCCTCTATCACTTTTTTCCTTATATTAGGTTCTGCTGGTGTAACTGTTTTACATAGTCCATCCACCACTTCCAAAAATTTTCTCAGTGGTATTCCAATCCCTACCTCACCTTCATTAAAACCACTTCTACGGGTACCTACACACAGAAGTGAAATATTAATATCATTTGTAGCATATGGATGTGCTGTACATTCGGCACACATGGCCTGACTTCCTATAAACTTATATCCTTTATGTGTCCCATATTTATAGGCATGCCCCTGGATAAATCTCATGCTATTAAATGTATTTGTAGCAATAATTACTACATGGGGTTCTGTATCAAACTCCTCCAGTGGCATGATTTCTACACCATAGGACTTGTGATTACATTTTGAAATACTATCGGTAATCTACTTTGCCGTTGGCATATCCTGGTATAGCCCACATTCCCCATAGTAATGTCCCGAGGTATACCAGTCATCCATATCTACAATTCCAAGAACTCTGGCTGCAGCAAAACATCCAAAATTGTCAAAGTCCACCTTGAGCTTAGCACCATCCATTGCACGATTAATCATCTTACAGTAAGGCATCCTTCCTTTTGGTTTTTCTGCCTGAGCCCTCTCAAACTCCTCTTTCGTAAATAAAAATCTGACTCCGACTACCTTTCTTTTTAAATCTAAAACACAATTCATTTTTTTTACTGCTTCTATATATTTTTCCTTTTCCATGAAAATCTACTCCCCCTTAGTAAATGACAGATCCTGTCCAGATCTTTTTTCCATAAATAAATTTTAAGGGAACTGCCAATGCAGCAGTTCCCTTAGATAAATTCAAATTCTATTTTTTCTCTATCCACGTATTCCAAAAGAACGGCTGGCAAGAGTTAGCATATCCTTTGAGTGAACTGTTTGCAATATGCATCCTGCTGTATTCAACAGTTTTTATATATGGCAGTGTTTCCCATGTTTTATTATAGAATTCTTTGACTATCTCAAACCTCTTTTCCTTATCTGTCTCCATCATCATCCTTTCAAATATTTTGTCCATGGCGTGGGAATCCTCGTCATCCCAATTTGAGATCCATGCATTTGTTCCTGTCCATGCTCCTTCGACCTGAGGATCCGGACAAGCCATATAAAAGTACGAAAGATGCAGATTCCATCCCTCTTTCTTTGAACGTCTTTCCACAACTGTAGGTCTGTCAAAAAGTTCGATTTTAACATTAAATCCTGCTTTTTCAAGCTGCTCTTTCAGGGCTATTGCCCCGTATTTTTCAACCTTATCATCCTGCCCGCTGACTATCACTATAGGAGTTCCGTCATAACCGGCTTTTTTTAGAAGGTCTTTGGCCTTTTCAGGGTCATGGTTGTTATATACCCCCGCTCCTGAATTTTCTTCATACCATACTGTTCCCTTAGGGTATATACATCCATCCACATTCCAAAAATTTTCATCACCTATCATTGTCCTTCCAAGTTCTTCCATATCTATTGATGCTGCAAGAGCTCTCCTTGCATATATATTATTAAATGGAGGAGTCCCGCAGTTTATTATCAGCATTTGCATCCCATCAGGAGTAACTATTACCGGCTCTACATTGGGATCATCTACAAGTATTTTATATTGATCCTGGGGAGCTTCTTCGGCAAACTGAAATTCTCCAGTTTGAACCCCGGCAATTCTTGTAGCCTGTTCAGAAACTGATTTTATTATTATTTTATCTGCATAGGCTACCCTCTTACCTGCAAGACCTGATGCCGGTTTATCATTAGGAACATAGCTGTCAAACCTTTCTAATCTAACCTCCTGATCCGGAATCCACTTTATAAACTTATAAGGACCCGTTCCTATATGTTCCCTCATTATATTATCACCATATTTTTCTATAAGTTCCTTTGGTCTTATCACAAGTTTTTGATTAGATACATGGGACCCTAAAATACTGACGAAGGGAGCATAAGCCCTCTTAAATATAAATTTCACTTCATACGGCCCTGTTACTTCCAGTTTATCAAAATAAGGAGCAATCATATTGCCTGCATCATTATTCTTTAGCCACCTGTTAAATGATGCTTCCACATCTTCAGAGGTCATCTCCTTCCCGTTGTGGAAAAGAACTCCCTTTTTAAGTTTTATATCGTATACTTTTCCCCCATCTGTTATCTCATAACTTTCGGCTAAATAAGGCTGAGCTTCAAAATTTGCATCGAATTCAAATAGGCCCTCGTAGACATGGTTCATTATTGAAGATATTGCCCAATCGGTAGATTTATCGCTGTCCAGATGAGGAGGTGTCATTTTTTGCGCCACCACTATGGTCCCACCAATTTTACTGTTTTTAACCGAATCCTGCTTTTCATTTTCCCCATCTTTTTCCGAAGAACATGCCACAAAAGCTGCAGCAATAATAAGTGTTAAAACAAAATTTAAAATTGTTTTAATTTTTTTGTTTATCATTTTTCCTTTTCCCCCTTATATTTTTTATTTATCATAAAAGCTGTCAGCTTATATTTTTTTTATTAATCTGTCAGATGACAGGCTACCAAATGATCTTTTTTATTTATTTTTAATTCCGGTTCCATCCTTTTACATCTTTCTTCTGCATGGATACACCTCATATGAAATCTGCACCCCTTAGGAATATTTAAAGGATCGGGCATATCTCCCTTCAGTATTATCCTTTCTTTCTTTATATCCGGATCCGGAACTGGAATTGCAGAGATTAAAGCCTGTGTATAGGGATGCCTGGGTTCAGTGAAGATATTTTCTGTAGAGGTAATCTCTACTATTTTCCCCAGATACATTACTCCTACCCTGTCACTTATATGTTTTACCACTGAGAGA
>CAZUGM010000145.1:0-6042 GCA_964619915.1 uncultured Fusobacteriaceae bacterium
TAAGATCAGGTTATGCAACTATGATCCTCAGAGCCGGTGGCTTTGAAAATGTAAGAAACTATGAAGGTTCTATTTATGAATGGAGTGGTGATGAAACTATGCCAATGGAAAAATAAATAGCAGAGTTAACAGAGATAGTTTTTGATATCTTTTGAGCTGTGGATATCTATCTGCAGCTTTTTTTTGATTTTAATTATCATAAATAAACTAAAAAAAATTAAAATGTTTAAATTGAAATAATAGGAGAGGATTATGATTCCTGAAAAACTTAGAGAAAAAATAGAAGAAATAATCGATGGTTGTTTAGAATGTAAATCTAAACCTTGTATGAAAAGCTGTATAATGTTAAATGAATTTGGAGAAGATCCCAAATCAATTCTTAAAGAATGTATAGCCAAAAATGAAATACCGGATAAATTAGTATATTCATGTAATATGTGTAACCGGTGTACAATCGCCTGTCCAAAAAATTATAAAATACAGGATATCTTTATGGAGAGTAGAATTCTAAAAATAAATAGAAATAATGGGAAGTCACCTATGAAGGGTCATAGAGCAATAGAAGCTCACCAATATTTAGGATATTCAAATTTCTTTAATACAGTGAATAAAGCTCCCAAGGGGAATAAAACTAAAAGAATATTTTTTCCAGGGTGTTCACTGCCTTCCTATAATTCAAAAGCAGTGGGAAATATATTGGACTTTTTACAGGAAAAATATGATGGAGAGATCGGATCTATCTTAAAATGTTGTGGGAAACCGACAAAATCTCTGGGACAAGTAGAGGCTTTTGAAAAAAGATATGCTACAGTCCAGAAAGCTATAGACGATACAGGAGCAGAGGAAATTATCGTAGCATGCCAGTCGTGTTATAAGGTCTTTAAAGAAAACAGCCCCAATCAAAGGGTAAAATCTCTGTGGGAGATCCTGCCTCAACTAGGGTTGCCTGAACATGCCAAGGGAATAGGAAAAGGTTCAGATGTAGTGTTTGGTATCCATGATTCGTGTTCTACGAGGGACAATGTGGAGATCCAAAAGGGGATCAGATCGATCTTAGCTCAGATGGAATATAAAATCGAAGAGCCTATAAATACAAGAGGAAATACAAGGTGCTGCGGATTTGGAGGAATGGTAATGCCGGCTAACCCGGAAGCAGCTCATGCAGTTATAACTGAGAGGGGAACTGAATATAAGACAGACCATATAGTAAGTTATTGTGCTGCATGCAGAGAATCTATGGAAAATGCAGGAAAAGATTCGGTACATATCTTGGATCTGGTGTTTGGAGAGAGATATACTAAAGGTTCTGCAGTCAAGAGAACTCAAGGGACAACTGTACAATGGATAAATAGATTTAAATCTAAAAAAGAATTGAATAAAAGAAAATAACGAAATATAACATATTTTTATTTAAGACTCTAAATAAGATAATTTTGTGAAAATTATGTAAAATACCTTAAAAGCCTGTGCTTACTTTAAATATAAAAGGGGAGAATAAAATGAAAAAACTGCTAACTGTTGTGGTGTTTATATTGATTTTTCTGGTTGGGATGTCTGCTTCTGCAGCATCGAAGGATTCCTCAATATATACAGCCAGACCAACTGCCCAAGCGGTATATGAATCCACCCAGGGAAGTGTTGAAATAGAGGGGGAAAATATTTTAAAAGTTCTATTTAGTTACCTTACAAAGAGGGAAAAATTAGAAAGTGTGCTCACTATGTTAGGAGTATGGGGGCCATTGGCATACATTATACTATATATATTGATTACATTAACTATGGTATCAGTACTGCCTGTCACAATAGCCGGTGGGATAATATTTGGACCAATAATGGGAGTTATCTATACGGCAATAGGTGCAGGATTAGGACTTTCTCTATCTTTCTTGATAGCGAGATATATTGCAAGGGGAGCTATTGAGAGGAAGTTTGGAAATACAGCTATATTTAAAAAAATAGATGAAGGGGTAAAAAAAGACGGGTGGTTTATTTTGGCTACAACGAGATTAATACCTATCTTTCCATTTGGAATTCAAAACTATGTATATGGATTAACTTCTATTGGATTTATCCAATATTCGTTATTATCTACAATGTTTATCCTCCTTGGAACCTCTGTATATGTGATGTTGGCAGGAGCATTTGCATCTGGAGACAAAGCTATAGTTTTTAAATACTCCATCATAACATCACTAATATTTATGGGACTTATGGTGGTGACTAAGATAATCAAGAAAAAAATGGAACTTCAAAAATAAAAATTAAATAATTAAACTTTTTAAATGTTATGTCTATTTAAAGTTAATAAGTTTGTCCGCCTCTAGTAGGTAAATATTATTTTACCGGTGTAAATTTAGGTGCTTATTTTAAAGGGGGAAGTAAAAAATATTCAGAGTATAAGGTTGTAACTATGCTATAATAGTGGAGAAAATACAATTATATATATGGTTAAAAATCGTTAAGGGAGGAAAGATGTTAGATACACATGGGAGAAAATATGTACAACCAATAATTAAATATTTTGCAGCTGGGTTTATAAAGGCAGGGGTCAGTGCCAATCAAGTTACGATTATGGCTCTAGTATTAGGACTCAGTGTACCTTTGTCTATATATATGGGTCATTCATTGGTTGGGGTTATTCTTTTATGGATATCAGGACTTTTGGATGCTGTAGACGGGACCATTGCCAGATCAAAGGGATCCAATCTTTTTGGAGCACTTATGGATATTACCTTTGATAGGATAGTAGAGATTGGAATAATGTTAGGATTAGCTATAAAATATCCAGAAAATAATTTTTTATTTTTTCTCCTTGCATCCAGTATCATAATCAGTATGACTATATTTTTAACGGTAGGAACACTTTCTACTAAAATAAGTAAAAAATCTTTTTATTACCAGGCTGGTTTAGCAGAAAGAACGGAAGGGTTTATATTTTTTTCAGGGATGATCCTATTTCCCCAATACCTAAATATCATAATAACTATATTTATCTTAATAATAATGGTTACTGCCGGTCAGAGGATGGCAGAAGCTAGAAAAATATTAAATTAAAAAAAGAGAGGAATATCTACCCCTAAATTTGGCAGGTATACCTCTCTTTATATTTAATATGTATTTATTCTCTAAAGTTTACTCAACTATGAATAGAGGCATTTTAAATTCTTCTACTCCATATGTAGAGATAAGTTTTTTAGTTTCCTTAGATGTGATCCAGTCCATAAATATTTTAGCGTTTTTATAGTTGATCATCTTATTTTTATCTGGATTTATAGTCATAACGCTGTACTCATTTATTAAGTTCTGGTCGTTGTTTACCTTGATATCTAAGTTTAACTTGTCCTTAAGGTGAAGGTAGGTAGACATGTCTGTAAGGGTATAACATCCTTTTTCGCTGGCAATTTTTAGGGTAGCAGCCATACCGTTTCCACTTGACATATACCAGTCTTTATCTGTATTTATACCTTCGTTTTTCCAAAGAGAAATTTCTTTTTTATTTGTACCTGAATCGTCGCCCCTAGATACAAATTTATATTTATTTTTATCTATCTGATTAAGTGCATCGTGTAAATTTTTGAACTCTTTTCCATCTTCAGGTCCTACAACAATAAAAAAGTTGTGCATGAACTGAACTCTATCTATTCCGTGACCGGCTTCAATAAATTTAAGCTCAGATGTTTTAGCATGAACTAGTAAAGCGTCTACGTCACCGTCTTCTCCCATCTTAAGGGCACGGCCTGTACCAACTGCTACATATTTAACGTCAATTCCAGTTTCCTTTTGAAATTCAGGTAATATAAGGTGCATAAGACCGCTGTCCCTTACACTGGTAGTAGTTGCTAACATAAGTTTGTCCGAAGCTCCAAAACTAGCCAGTGAGATTAATAACATAAGTGTGAAAATAATTTTTTTCATGATATCCTCCAATAAAATAAGTACGACAATAAAAATGGCAGAAATATTTTTGACTGTATCTATAAATTTAGTTTTACTACTTCAATATTCGACTTTCATTTACATAGATAATAGGTTCACTGGACATTATTCTTCCAATCACTGTAATCCCATTTTGCCTGGCCAACTCCAAAGCTGAACTTGTAGGAATACTTCTGGTTACAACAACCGGCACTTTTGCACCGGCACACTTTAACACCATATCGGTAGAGATCCTGCCGGTAGAGATAACTGCACTATTTTTGAGGTCATAATTTTTATTTAAACAAGCTCCTATGATCTTATCTACGGCATTATGTCTGCCTACATCTTCAATAGCTATTATATCTTTTTTTGTATTGTACACAGCGCAGCTGTGCATCCCCCCTGTTTCCTGATGTTTTACCGCTAATTTGAACATCTTTATTGTTGCATCTTTCAATGTTTTCAGATCAAAGAAGGTATGGGATTCTAAAACCTGGTCTAATCTCAGATTAAAGTCCGGGGAACTGCCGCAAGAGCTTGATAATACAGTATTTAAAGAAAGATCTTCATCCATAGAGATAAACTCAGATGTAACATAGATATTTTTTAAACTATTACAGACTCTGATAGATTCTATATCATCTATATCTTCAATGAGATTTCGTGTGTACAGATGACCTATAGCTAACTCCTTTAAATTATCAGGAGTACACATAAAGGTTATGAATTTTGTGTTATTTATAAACATGGTGGCATTTATTTCTTCGCAAACTGGATACATAGTTTTATTTTCCCCTTTTTTATTTTTGATAATTATACCATTTTTAAGGTATTAATGTTAAATTAAATTAAAATAATCTTAAAAAACACAAGGTGTGTTAAGTCACACCCAAAAAATGTTAACCTATATTCAAAAAAATGATTGATTTATTTTAGTCTAGGGGGTAAACTTATCTCTGTGAATGTGAAATTTTTAAGTAGCAAAGAAAAAATGAATTGTTTTTTAAGTTTTATGGGAGGATATCTTAAGATGGTTAAGATTAATATCAATGGTCAGGAAGTAAAAACTTCGAAAAATATGACCATTTGCCTGGCGGCAGAATCAGCAGGACACATTATACCTACATTTTGTTATGATGAAAGATTTGAAACAGAAGATAAGTGCGGGATATGTGTTGTAGAATGTAATGGTGAAATAGTAAAGGGATGTTCTGTAGTGGTAGAAGAGGGATTGGAGATAAAAACTCATACTCCGGGAATTATAGAAAAGAGAAGAGAAATATTGGAGTCGATAATAGTGGATCATCCATTGGACTGTCTGGTATGTAAAAAATCAGGGCATTGCAAATTGCAGGATTATTGCTATGAATATGGGGTGGAACAAAGGCATAATGAATGCAGAGAAGAACTTTCTTTAGATAGAAGTAATCCATTTTATGATATAGATCCAAATAAATGTATCTCATGTGGGAAGTGTGTAGAGGTATGCAAAACACAACAGTGTAACGATGTATTGACTTTAGACAGTGATAAAAAGAGGGTAAAGGTAGCAGGAGATAAAGTAACAAATAATTCTGACTGTGTATTCTGCGGAAACTGTGTAAGTGTCTGTCCTGTAGGAGCTCTTCAGGCCAAGGAAAAGACAAAATATAGAAATTGGGAAGTAAAAAGAACTCAGACAACCTGTTCATATTGTGGAGTGGGATGCCAGTTTGAACTTATCACTAAGAAAGATAAGGTAGTAGGAGTAGAACCGGTGCTTGCCAGCCCCAACGATGGATTGTTGTGTGTAAAGGGAAAATTCGGGTATAAATTTATAGACCATCCGGAGAGACTAAAGACACCTTTAATCAAGGAAAATGGAGAGTTTAGAGAGGCTACTTGGAAAGAAGCCTATGAACTGTTTGTATCTAAGGCTAATGGAATAAAGAAAGAGTTTGGTCCCGAAGCACTTGGAGGGTTAGCTTCTGCCAGATGTACCAATGAAGATAATTTCTTATTCCAGAAATTAATGAGAGTTTCAATTGGTACCAATAATATAGATCACTGTGCCCGTCTCTGACATTCTGCAACAGTTGCCGGGCTTGCAACTACATTAGGAAGTGGTGCTATGACAAATAGTAT
>CAZUGM010000146.1:0-6008 GCA_964619915.1 uncultured Fusobacteriaceae bacterium
AGGAGAGCAGATATAAGTCCATAGAGGTAAAGATATCCAAAACCAGAGCTAAAAAATTAATAAAAGGAGAAACTATATCTATAAAGAAGATAAAGGGTAAAAATGAAAAGATATATTCAGCTGAATTTAAACTAGAAGATACGGGGAAATATGTAAGCTTAAAATTAGAAAAATATTTTCCTGTAGAAGAATAAAAAAGCAAAGAGACGTTGCATCCAATTTGCGGGTATAATTTTCCGGATAAAAAATATCCTCTATCCAGACGATGGAGGAAAAGGTCTATATAAAGTGAAGGACCCGTTAAATCTTTAGAGAAAGTTTGACAGCTCAGCATTAGAAACACCGTAATATCACTGATACATTTTAATGAAAAATATAAAGTTTTATTTTGCCATAGGGGAGGCCAGAGATGTTAAAGGGGAAAAGATTAAATAAAGGAGACACCATAGGGATAGTAGCTCCTGCCAACTCAGGTTCTAAAGAGAAGGTACTCAGTTCAAAAAAAAAGTTAGAAAGCCTGGGATACAGGGTGAAATTAGGAAAGCACATCTTTGATACCTGGCATTCATTTGCAGGGACAGATAAAAACAGGGTATCGGACATAAATAATTTTTTTAAAGATCCGGAGGTGGATGCAGTCATGTGTCTCCGGGGGGGATATGGTAGCATAAGGGTTGTAGAGGCATTGGATATCCCCATGATAAAGAAAAATCCCAAGATATTTATAGGTTATAGCGACATAACAACACTTCATAGTGCTCTCAATCAAAGGGCTGGTCTGATCACATTTCACGGCCCCATGGCAGTTTCCAATTTTTTTGATGTAGAAAAATTTACAGTGGATTCATTTGTAGAAAGTATGGAAAATCCCCATCCAAGAGAGATAGTAAATCCAACAGGATTGAAATCCATGGCAGGAGGCAAGGCTGTCGGGATTGTGGCAGGGGGGAATTTAACCACCCTTATGGGGGATATGGGAACCCCCAATGAACTGGATTTTAACGGAAAGATATTGTTTGTAGAGGAGATCAGGGAACCTACATATAAGGTAGATCGTGCTCTGACCCAGCTTTTAAATTCAGGAAAACTGGGCCAGTTAAAAGGGATTATCCTGGGAGACTTCAATAACTGTGTTCCTGCATCGGAATACGATATGTCCCTTATGGATCTATTAGAGGACAGGCTAAAGGAGCTGGATATTCCTATAATTTACAATTTTAAATCCGGCCATTGTAAACCTATGGTGACCCTTCCCCTGGGGATAGAGGCAGAGATAGATTGTGAGAGATTAACGATTAGAAGTTTAGAGGGAGCGGTCAGATGAAAAATATGTTAAAAAAAATGATCTTATTGATAATTTTGGTGTCTATAATTTCATGCAGGAGTTCCGAGACCCCAATTGTTTCCACAAGATCTCAGATAGAGACAGCGGTAAGTGATTTTAGGCAACTGCCAAAGATAGAAAATGCCAGCCTGGGAATAAAAGTTATCAACTTAGAAACCAATAAAATTTTATTTGAATTAAATTCTGATAAAACCCTGGTCCCGGCTTCTAATATGAAATTACTGACGACGGGAGCAGCGTTGGGAGTTTTAGGGGCAGATTATAGGTTTAAAACTACCCTGGCTTATGATGGGAAGATTGGGCCAGGTGGAACACTGAGCGGGAATATCTATATTATTGGCGGGGGTGACCCTACCCTGGGGTCTAAATATCTGGTGGCAGAAGATCCTGAAAGGGTAACGGCAGGGGAAAAAAAGAAACAGCTGGAATTTTTAAATATCTGGGCAGAAAAAGTAAAAACTATGGGGATAAAAAAAATTGATGGTCAGATAGTTTCTGATCCCTCTTATTATCCCGAAAGAACCCTGTCCCGGACGTGGGAATGGGGGGATCTGAGGTATACCTTTGGTTCAAAACCCAGCGGACTTACTTTTTTGGATAACAGTATTAGGTTGACATTCCGAAAGGACGGTCAAAATATCAGGGCAAGTGTTTCCCCGTCATGGGTGAATACTTTGGTAACTAACAGAGTTGCAGGAGATGATAAAAGACCATCTAAAATAACCTTGGTGGTACCTCCCTACAGCAATGAAATAATTGCACTGGGAACTATGAATAGACCTGTAGTTTCGTATAATACGGTGATGCAGGATCCGGCTTCTGCCCTGGGGAGGGTATTTTCTGATACTTTAGAGAGGAAAGGTATAAAAAATAATGGAAGCAGACTAGTTGGCAGAGGTGAAACAGGTAAAAATAAAAAAAATCTTATTTATACCCAGTATTCTCCTAAACTGGAGGAGATCATAGGTTACACAAATAAATACAGTGTAAATTTATTTGCAGAACATCTAAAGATAGAGGTGGAGAAAAAGTTAAGGGAAAAAAATAAAGGGACAGAGGGGTATACTGCTGAAACAGTGAAGGAATACTGGAGTAATCGTCTATCTGCCAGGGGGCTCTATATTTACGATGGGAGCGGATTATCCCGTTATGATGGGGTGACTCCTGATACCCTTGTAGAGGTCTTGAAATATATGAAAAAATCTGAAAATTTTTCTAGCTTTTATAGTTCCCTGGCTGAACCTGGAAGAAACGGGACCTTTAAAGAGTTTGAAAAGGAGACGGTCTTAGTGGATAACCTTCACGGCAAAAGTGGTACTCTTACAGGAGTAAAATCCTATGGGGGGTATATGCATAATGCTGACGGGGATATGCTGGCATTTTCTATAATAGTAAATCATCACGGAATGAGCGGCAGCGGAATATCTAAAAAATTAGAAAAAGTAATGGAGAGTATCTATTATTTGAAATAAATATAAACCTCACCTCTAACTCCTCTCCTTGAGAAGGAGAGGAGAACTTTTAAAGAAACAGAACCAAAGAGGATCAAAAAGGTTCTTTCTCCCTATGAGGGAGAGAGTTCCTAAAGGGCAAGAGAGGGTAAGGATTCTAAAGATTTCATCTTTAATACGGCTTACTTTGGTACCACGAGTATTAAAATTGACTCTAATTTGTAGAATAAATTTTAAATATGAATCTCAAAACAGAGAAACCGAGGCTAAAACCATTTTGTCTTAGTGAGTAAGTCACGATCGTTATTGTAGGAACAGTACTGCTGAAGATTAACGACTATAAACTTCAGGTTTAAAACAAGAAAAAACGATTACAGAGCTCTTTAGTTTTTCCTTAGTGAACTTAGTGTAAAGATTTTAGTTTTAATAATCAGACTTGATCTGTGTGCTATGGGTTGGATATTTTTTAGGAGGGGATTTTTTATGGATAGCAGTAAAATTTTAGAATTAGCCAAAGAGATATCTCCCTGGCTTTCCAAGGTCAGGGGAGACTTTCATATGTATCCGGAACTGGGAATGGAAGAATTTCGCACCCAGAGAAAAATTTGCGAATATTTGGATGAGTTTGGGGTACTGCATAAAAAGATGGCAAAGACAGGGGTAGTAGGAGAGATAAAGGGAAAAAACGCATTTAAAACTATAGCTCTGAGAGCTGATATCGATGCTCTGCCTATTTTGGAAAAAAACGATGTTCCCTACAGGTCTAAAAATCATGGAGTTATGCATGCCTGCGGTCATGATGCACACACTGCTATTCTTTTGGGGGTAGCTAAAATACTCAGTGAAAAAAAGGATGAATTAGGGGTGAATGTAAGGTTTATATTTCAGCCTGCCGAAGAAACTGTAGGAGGCGCTGAGCCGATGATTAAGGAGGGTGCTTTGGAAGGGGTAGATGCAATATTTGGATTACATGTGAGTTCCCTGATAGAAAAAGGAAGTGTGGAATACAGGTATAAGCAGATGAATGCTTCTTCGGATAGTATAGAGATAGAGGTTCAGGGAAGATCTGCCCATGGGGCATATCCCGGAGACGGAGTAGATGCAATTGTGATAACAGCCCAATTGATAACAGCTATGCAAGCCATAGTCAGCAGGATAGATGCCAGAGACAGTGCAGTGCTGACCATGGGAATGATAGAGGGGGGGACAGCCCCCAATATCATAGCAGATTCTGTAAAATTAATGGGGACTTTAAGAACTCTGGATCCTCAAGTAAGAAAATTAGTTAAAGAAAAATTAAAGGTTTTGGTGGATACTCTGCCTGTTTCCATGGGCGGGAAGGGGAAATTGAAGATTGGAAAAGGATATTCCTCCCTTATCAATGATGATAAGATGGTAGAGTTGATAAGGAAAAATGCAGTGAAAATTTTAGGTATAGAGAATGTGCTGAAAAAAGAAAAAGCTAATATGGGTGTGGAAGATTTTGGATCTTATCTGGAAAAAATACCCGGGGTATTTTTTTATCTGGGAGTAAAAAATGAAAAAAAAGGGATAACGGCATCGGCTCACAATGAATGCTTTGATATAGATGAGGAAGCCTTGCATTTAGGAGTTGCTATTCAGATCTTAAATGTCTTATCGGTATAATTTTTATACAAAAACTAAAAAGGTATCAAAAGTAGTTTACTTTTGATACCTTTTTTTAAAATGCCGGAGGGTTGGATACCCATAAAACTTTAACCGTATTTTTTCCTGCATTGGAAATATAGTGGTTTTTTCTGGATTTATAGTAAAATGACTCCCCTTTACGGGCCTTGTATGTTTTTTCTCCCAAATGGATTAAGACGGTACCGCTGAGGACATACCCAAATTCCTCTCCTTCATGGGGGAGCTCCTCCTTGTACCTTCCACCCTCTTCTATGGTTATAAGAATAGGTTCCATCTGATTTTTTTGTGCATTGGGAACGATCCACTCAATCTTATATCTCAATTCTTCGTCGACATTCTCGAAGACATCTTCCTTTTTAAAGACGATTTTTTCATCCTCATCCTCGTTAAAAAAATCTCGAAGGTTGGTACCCAATCCCTCTAATATGTCTATTAAGGTAGTGATAGATGGAGATGTAAGGTCTCTCTCTACCTGGGATATAAAACCTTTGGATAGTTCACACCTCATTGCTAACTCGTCTTGAGTGAGAAATTTTTCCTGTCTCAGTCTTTTAATTTTTTTGCCTATATCCATTTTTTACTCCCTTTTATTTATTTAAAATATAAAAATCTATTTAATATTATAGCCCGATATATGAAAAAAATCAATTGACAAAGTATAGTTTTTTTTATAAAATATAACGCTAGATGTTTAGTAATACTGTTTTTGCAAACGTATTATATGAAACATAAAATAGTAATAACTTAATATATTAAATTTAGTGTATTTTATCTGAAATTGAGACTGTTAAAAAATTTATATAGCAAGGAGAGAATTTATGAAACAAGGAAATATAAAAATTGATTCTATATCTAAATCTTTTGATGGTGTAGAAGTATTAAAAAATATTAGTTTTGAGATTAAAGGTGGGGAGTTTTTTTCTATTTTAGGAGGATCCGGGTGTGGTAAAACTACCCTTCTCAGGATGATAGCAGGATTTATAGAGGCCGATGACGGAGCTATCTATCTGGGAAAAGATGATATCACCCACCTGAGTCCGGATAAGAGAGATGTTAATACTATATTTCAGACCTATGCACTGTTTCCTCACCTGACAATCTATGAGAATATAGCATTCCCCTTGCGGTTAAAAAAAATAAAGGATGCAGAGATAGACAGGGAAGTGAAAAAATATTTAGAGATGGTGAAACTGTCTGAACATGCAAATAAATACTCATCTCAACTTTCAGGAGGTCAAAAACAAAGGGTTGCAATAGCCCGTGCACTGATAAACAAACCAAAGGTTCTTCTTTTGGATGAACCTCTGTCTGCACTGGATGCAAAACTCAGACAGCATATGCTCATAGAGCTGGATAATATCCATGAGGAGGTTGGAATTACCTTTGTATTTGTTACCCATGACCAGCAGGAAGCTCTCAGTGTATCTGACAGGATTGCAGTGATGAAGGATGGAGAGGTCCTTCAGATAGGAACTCCCAGTGAGATCTATGAGAGTCCGGCCAATGCATATATAGCTAATTTTATCGGTGAAACAAATTTTATC
>CAZUGM010000147.1:0-5927 GCA_964619915.1 uncultured Fusobacteriaceae bacterium
TGATAGAAGCTATCAAGGGTAAAAATAAAGGTTTTGAATTTTTAGAACCACTCTACATAAAATAAAAGAGATATAAAATATCTTGTACAACGAAAACTTTAAACTATACATTTTAATTTTTAACTAAAAAAGAGGCAATGCCTCTTTTTTATTATCTAGAAAATTTTAAATCTGTTGTAAAAATAAAGTTAAAAAAATGTTGTATTTTGCAGAACAGGATCAAACATCACGTTTCTTTTATTTTGTGGTATAATAGGAGAATAGAAGGTGAATAAATAATGATATTAGAAAAAATTTCAGAAGATATAATAGAAAAGATGAAAGAAGAGATTGAAAACGCCCATGGAAATGAGGTGTTTTTTCGTGGTATTCCAAATAATGAAGGAATAGTAGATGAGATAGAGGTGATTGCCAGAGGAAACAAAGGATCGGTCCCGGCTCTCCTCAAGAGGATGAAAAAAAGGGAAGTAATAATCCACAACCATCCTTCGGGATACCTATACCCCTCTGATGCAGATGTAGCTGTGGCTTCTATGTATTCCGATCAAAAAGACGGGGCTTCATATATTGTAAATAACAGTGTAGATGATATCTATATCATGGTAGAGATAAATAAAACAGAGATTGAAAAGATAGATATAGGACCCTACTTTGAGGAAAAAGGTCTTTTAGCAGGAATATTTAAGGGATTTGAGTATAGAAAAGAGCAATTCCATATGGCCAAACATATTGAGGAAGGACTCAACAATAAAACTAAGGTTGTAGTAGAAGCAGGAACAGGAACAGGGAAAACCCTTGCCTATCTGATCCCCAGCATAGAGTGGGCTGTAAAAAACGAAAAAAAGGTAATTATTACAACAAATACTATAAATTTACAGGAACAGCTCCTCCACAAAGATATTCCCATAGTTAAAAAACTGTTGCCCCAGAAATTTACCTATGTTCTGGTTAAGGGGAGGGGGAACTATCTGTGCAACAGGAAGGCTGCTAATATAGGGATCGGAGGAAGCTCAGAGATCGATGATATGAGCAGTTCCCAGAAAGATCAGGTGAGTTATGTACTGAAGTGGTTTAAATCCACTGAAACCGGCGATAAGGGGGAACTTCCCTTTGAGGTAGACTATATAGTCTGGGAACAGTTTATGAGTGAGACGGATATATGTGCAGGGAGTAAATGTGCTTTTAAAGAGAGCTGCTTCTTTTTAAAGTCCAGGGAGGAGAAGAAAAAAGCAGATGTGTTGATCACCAATCACCATATGTTTTTTGCTGACCTGTCCATTCGAAAGGAAGTGGGGTTCAATACAGATTATTCCATATTTCCGGACTACGATCTGGTAGTATTTGATGAAGCCCACAATATAGAGAATGTGGCCCGGGATTATTTTTCCTATGAGGCATCTAAATATTCATTCAATAAGACGATGAACAACATCCATCATATAGGAAAGAAAAAAGATTCCAGCAAGTTTACAGGTCTGTTGAATTATCTGAGAAATATAAAATATAAGGGGTATGATTCTATAAAAAAGGAGATCATAGAAGAGCTGATATCCCGGCATATAGATCTGTCTAACCGTGGGAATGAATACTACCTAAAGGTTATAGAAGCCTTTGCAGGGCAGTCCCAGGGGAATATCAGTCTTCGTCTGAGAAAGGAAGAGTTGAAACACTGGGAACACTGGGAGACATTGAAGGGACTGGAGGAGGAGATGATCCTGACCGACAATGCCTATATGAGAAGGTGGAAGAGTTTAACCCGTGTAATAAAGGATATCGACGACGAAACAGGAATAATAAGTGATTTTACCAAATATACTGAGAGGCTGGAAACATATTTTTCCAACTATAACTTTATAAAGGAGATGGATGATAAAAACTTCATCTATTGGATATCTCTAAATCAAAAAAGAGTAATGTAAAGTTTGTGGCCACACCGTTAAAGATAAGTGATGAACTGGATGAAAATCTATATTCTAACCTGGAACATATGGTTTTTACTTCTGCAACCATAGCAATTAACGGCAGTTTTAAATATTTTAAAAAATCTATAGGCCTCCATGAGGAAGTCTTGGAAAAGATAATCGATTCACCTTTTGATTATGACAGACAGATGAAGGTGTATATTCCGAGAGACCTTCCATCTCCCACAGATCGTGGATTTTTAGACGGGATAAAAGATTTTGTAGAAAAACTTATAAAGAGGACAAAGGGGAATACATTTTTATTGTTTACCTCATATTCTACATTAAATTATCTGTACTTTATGTTGAAAGACAGGCTGGAAGATGAAGGGTATGAATTGTTTATTCAGGGGCAGGCACCGAGAAATCAACTGGTGGATATGTATAAAAAAAGCAGTAAACCTGTACTATTTGGGACAGCATCATTCTGGGAAGGGGTAGATGTAAAGGGTGATAAACTCAGCTCTGTAATCATAGTAAAGCTTCCATTTAAGGTACCCAGTGATCCTGTGGTAGAAGCCATCATAGAAAATTTAAACGATGAGGGGAAAAATGCCTTTATGGAATATCAGATACCTGAATCGATAATTAAATTTAAACAGGGAATAGGGAGGCTTATCAGGAGCTGCGATGATAGAGGAGTAATTACAATTTTAGATAACAGAATCATAAGAAAACGATATGGGAGTCTATTTATAGATTCAATTCCAACAAGAAATATTCATATAAAAAACAAAGATAATATCATATAGGGTGGTATTGGAGGAAAAGTTATGAAAAAAATCGAGCTTTTTGGTAGAAGGTTGACAATCGGGTTTGAGAAAAAAGAAAAAATGAAAAAAGAGATTAAAGATCTGGAGTATTCAGCAAAAGAAGTGGTCAATGAAAAAGTAGTCTATCTTATCTTAATTCTGGTGATGACTGTAGTCAGTGCAAGTACGTACTTATTCAATGGTTATTTAAAATTAGGAGATGTAGCCATAAGGGATGTAGTTGCTCCTACAGATATTGTTTATAACGATAGAGCCGCTAAGGAAAGAATAATCTCTGAAATATTAGAAAATTCCAGAAAGGAATATATAAGTGTAGGCAGTGTAGAGGAAGAGACTGTTCGTAGAGTAAAGATTTTTTTGAACAAATAAAAAAAGAAAAAGAAGTGGACTCAGAGTTAGCCTATCAGAATATAAATAATAATTTTAACGTGGAAATTCCATCTAAACTTTTCACATATTTCTTTGAAAAATCAAACGATGAGCTGGATGACCTAAGGGATAAATATTTGAAAGATATAAAATTTTTATATAAACAGGGAGTAAAAAAAGATGGAAATTTATTGAGACTCAATAGTTTATTTGAAAAGATTGAAGATTTAGATTCTTATGAAGAAAGTTTCATGAAAATTTTTGTCAAACCTAATTATATCTTAGACAGTGAAAAAACAGCAGAGCTACTCAATGAAAAGATAGAACAGGTAAAAAATGTTTCGGTACGTATAAATGCCGGATCGGTAATTTTAAAAAAAGGTGAGGCTGTTTCAGAGAGTAAGGTAGTAATATTAAAAAATGCAGGACTTTATGGAAAGACTGGTAAGGTAATAAAATTTATGGGAACAATTATTTACCTGTTAATATTATCTATAATATTTAAAAACATTTGTAAGAAGTTTTTGTTCTATGAAATAAGAAAAAAAAGTTCTTACAGTGCTATAATGTTATCTGTTGCTGTAGGGATAATATCTTTTAGGGTTATAGATCCCAACTGGAAATATATCCTGCCTATAGAAACTGTATTTATTCTGTTGGGAATTCTGATAAATGTAAAAACCAGTTTAATTATGGGTGGTTTTTTGATCCTTTATGGTGTTCCGTTAAATGGATTTAATATAGAATATTTAATTATAGAAGTATTTAGTCTGATAGTTTCCCTGTATCTGATTACAAAAATTAAAAACAGAACGAATATTATCAATACCGGTATATATATAGGGATGACAAAGGTGTTTATAGTATTGACCATAGCGGTCAGTATGAATATGGAATTTATAGATAGTCTGATCAAGAGTGGAATATTATTTTTGTCGGGAGCTTTTACAGGGATGTTAACTATAGCTCTCCTTCCATACTTTGAGAGGACATTTAATATCTTGACGGATATAAAGTTACTGGAATTAGGAGATCTGTCTCAGCCACTGCTCAGGCGATTATCTGTAAATGCTCCGGGAACATTCCACCACTCTATGATGGTGGCGACCCTTTCAGAGCAGGCTACAGAAGCTATAGGTGGGAACCATGTACTGGCCAGGGTAGCATCCTATTATCATGATATAGGAAAGATGAAAAGACCGCAGTTTTATGTAGAGAATCAGGCTGATGGAGTAAACCCACACAATAATCTGAGCCCTACACTGAGTACCCTCATAATAACATCCCATACCAGAGACGGGGATGAGATGGGAAGGGAATACAACCTGCCTAAGGAAATAAGAGACATTATGTATGAACATCAGGGGACGACTTTACTGGCTTATTTTTATAATAAAGCCAAACAGAGTAATCCGCATTTAGAAGAAAGTGACTTCAGATATAGTGGACCTAAACCGAGGAGTAAGGAGTCGGCAGTAATAATGCTGGCAGATTCCATCGAGGCAGCAGTGAGGTCACTGGATGAAAAAACACCTGTGACAATAGAAAAGATGCTGCGGAAAATTATAGGTTCAAAGATTGAGGAGCAGCAGCTTTCAGATGCAGACCTTACATTTAAAGAGATTGAAATTATAATCCAAAGTTTTACAAAGATACTTATGAGTATCCACCATGTAAGGATAAAATATCCGGGACAGAAGTAATAACTCTTCCACGATTATAAAAATTAAACGTAATTAAAAACTTAATTTTTAATGTGGATCTAGACTCCTCCTTCTTATGGTTTCTCTAGTTTTAGAGAAACCAAAGCCAAAAGATTGAGCTATAGTTTTCTCTGATTTGAGAGTTCACATCCAGAATCAAGTTTTAATTATACTTGATTTTGGTAATCGTGAAAAATCGACAACAAGGAAAGAGTCAGGTCAGAAAGGGTTTAGTGGGGGCGATGAAACTCGTATATCTTTCGTGTAATCTGTGACAAAAAATATTAAAAAATAAAAAAAATGGTCCCTGGGGGACTTTTGGGAGGAAATATTCTTATGAATATAACAGTAGAATTAACTAAGGGAATAGAAGGGTATGATGAATTTATAGATATGGAGACAGTAGAAGATTATATAAAAACTGTCATAGAGGATGAGTACAGCAACGAAAGAGATGTCTATATGTCACTTTTACTCACCAACAATGAAAATATCCAGGTTGTGAACAGGGATTACAGGGGGAAAGATCAGCCTACAGATGTAATCTCATTTGCTTATTTAGATAATGAAGATGATTTTCAATTGGGGCCTTATCTGACTCTGGGAGATATAATAATATCTCTAGATAGAGTAAAGGAACAGGCCAGCGACTATAATCATAGTTTTAAAAGGGAGTTTTACTATGTATTGACTCATGGGATATTACATCTGTTGGGTTATGACCATATTGAGGATGAGGATAAAAAGATAATGAGAAAGAAAGAGGAAGAGATTTTAGAGAAACATGGGTATAGCAGAGATATCTAAAAAAAAAATAAAATTACATCTTGTTGCGGGCTTTCTAAGTGTCCAATATCAATTATTCATTGTAAATTATTAATTATCAATTTGACCAAAGGTCATAGAGGTGGTTTTATGACAAAAAAAATAACTAAAAATGGCAAATTTAGTGAAAGTATAAACTATGCCCTGGAGGGGATAGTTACAGCCATAAAAACTGAACGAAATATGAGAATCCATATATTTGTCGGGATTTTAGTAGTAATTCTGAGTCTTATATTCTATCGTTTTACCATCCATTTAATTTAACGTTTTTATTCGTTCTTGGTAACTCTTTTTTT
>CAZUGM010000148.1:0-5914 GCA_964619915.1 uncultured Fusobacteriaceae bacterium
TTTCTTTTGCTGCATTTTTATTTTTTTCTAATGTTATTAGAGGAAAATAAAATATTCGCATATCTGAATGAACTCGTATTAAAGAGGAACTCTTTAGAAATTTCTTCCCTTCTTTTATGGCTTTTCATGAATATTCAGATTAGCTTTTTAATCTAAAAATTAATCATGAAATGTAACATAGGGCACCAAATTTGGGATATAAGAAAAAGATAGCAAAGCTATCTTTCTCTTAACTTTTTTATTAAAATCAAACCCAAAGATTTTCTGGGTAACTCTTTTTCCTCCGTGTCCATTGTTTTTATTCTTATTTTTCTATTTCCTTCCAGGTAATGAAATTAAAAATAAGAAAAATTTTAAAAAATTTAATTAACAGATACAGCTACACTTGAGCTCTCCTTCTTTAAATATAACCAGTAATAGATAACAGGTACAAAAATTCCTCCAGAAAGTACATTTCCAATAGTTACAGGAATATAGTTATTCATAAACATAGCTGAGATCCCAACAGTTTCAGGTGAAACCATCCATCCGGCAGTAATAACAAACATATTGGCAACTACATGCTGGTATCCAGAAAGGGCAAACATCATTATAGGAAACCAGCAGAGCCATAGTTTTCCAGTGGCATCAGTGGCAGCAAAGGTCATCCAAACAGCTAAAGCTACAACGATATTGCATAAAAAACCACTGGCAACAGCCTGAGAAAAGCCTAAATGAACCTTACCTTCTGCAATAGCCACAACCTTGGCGGCCATGGGAGCACTCTTAAATACTCCACCAACAATAGCAACCCATGCAATGAATACACTTCCTACAAAGTTCCCCATCCAGACCATAGCCCAGTTTCTCAAAACATCCTTGAGGGATGAATCGCCGGTAATATAGGCTATAAACGCTAAGTTATTACCTGTAAATAGTGATCCTCCTGCAAATAAAACTAACATAATTCCAACCGGGAATACAGCAGCCCCCAGAAGCTTGGAAAGTCCCGGATCTACATTAGCTCCCAGAGACTGGGTAACTGTAATATAGGCAATAAAAGCTAATCCAATAAAAATCCCCGCCGTAATTCCCAGTACAAATATTTTTGATGATTTTGTTTTTGTTTTTTTTACAGCCATCTGCACAACGGCTTCCGCTACCTCAACTGTGTTTAAAAAAGTTTTTGACATAATTTCCTCCATTTTATTTATTTTTTATTCCAGGTTAATCTCCCCCTACTTAAATTTTAGGATTTTATAAAATTTATTGTATCGAGACCCCAGTTAAATTAACCTACAAAGGCTATATTACTATTTTTATTTTCCCAAGTCAATTTTTTTGGTACTGTTGTGTTATTTTTTTGTGAAAGAAATATTTTTGTAAAAAAAATTTTTAATTCAAACTTTAGATTTATAAGGTATTCTGTATAAAAAAAACGTTTTTTTTTTCACTACCAATAAAAAAAATATTTTTTTTAAAACTTTTAGTATATAATTGATACAGTTAGTCTTGTAAAAAAACATTTTTAAGTTAAATAAAACTATTTTTTATATATTTTTAAGGGGGTTATTTAAAGTGGACAACGGATACATTGACAACATATTATCTGATTTTAATTTTAGTAAGATAGATCTGCTTCCAATTCTTACTGAGATTCAAAAACAAAATAAAGACAATTATATTTCAGATGACATATCTGATTATGTGGCTAGAAAATTAAAGCTGCCAAAAGCCAGGGTAGATGAGGTAATTACGTTCTTCTCAGCTATAAACACCTGTAAAAAAGGAAAGTTCGTTTTACAGCTGTGTGAAAGCACTGTCTGCGGTGTTAAGAAAAAACATCTCCTGGGAGAAGCTATTGAAAAAAAATTAAATATTAAGTTAGGTGAAACTACTCCTGATAATTTATTTACCTTTGAACACACTCCATGTTTTGGAGCCTGTGATATTGCTCCTGCCATGAGAGTTAATGGTATAGTTCACGGGAATCTCACAGTTGAGAAGATAACAGCTCTATTGGATCGGCTTTCTGAGGAGGATGAGAACAATAAATAATAAATTTAAAATTCAGATGATAAGTGAAAACTTCGGCAGATATAGATACGATGAGATCGATAAATATATAGAACTGGGAGGCTTTACCGGTCTTAAGGTAGCTTTTAAAAAAGGAAAGCAGCACGTTATAGAGGAATTAAAAATTTCCGGACTTCGTGGAAGGGGGGGAGCAGCTTTTCCTACCTGGCAAAAATGGGAGGGGGGAATTCGTGAGTTAGACGAAGAAACTTTCGTTATATGCAATGCCGATGAGGGGGAACCTGCCACATTTAAAGACAGGGAACTTCTCTTACAGGATCCCTATAAAGTCATTGAGGGACTTACTATTTCCGGATATATGAGAAGTGCCAAAAGGGGAGCTATCTATCTGAGGGAAGAATATACATATATGAAACATCAATTGGAAAAGGCCATTGAACTATCCAGAGAAAAGGGGTATCTGGGAAAAAATATCCTGGGAACCGGATTTGATTTTGATATCAGGGTATTTTCCGGAGCCGGAGCTTATGTATGCGGTGAAGGATCTGCCCTTATTGAATCTATGGAGGGAAAAGCAGGTAAACCCAGACTTAAACCTCCCAGAATCGGATCTAAAGGATATCTTCAGATGCCTACACAATCTAACAACGTTGAAAGTTTGGCAGTAGCTGCTACTATCCTTAAAATAGGAGCTTCTGAATATGCCAAACACGGATATGGCGACAGTATCGGGACTAAATTAATCAGTATCTGCGGTAATGTCAATAAACCTGCTGTATATGAGATCCCATTTGGTATTACCCTCAGGGAGATTATTGAAGACGTAGCCGGAGGGGTGGAAGACAATAAAAAAGTTAAATTTCTCCAGCTTGGAGGAGTTTCCGGTCCCCTGGTACCTGCCAGTCTGCTGGATACCAGATATACATATGAAGATCTTTGGGATCTGGACCTGGGAATAGGATCAGGTGCCATCCTGGTGGCCGACGAAGATATGTCTGTCATAGAATATATTAAATTAGCTAACGACTTCTTCCACCATGAATCTTGCGGAAAATGTATTCCATGCAGGGAAGGGGTTCATGCATATAAAAAAATAATAGATAAACTCATGAATAAAACCGCTAAAAAAAGCGATATAGATTACCTTTTGGAGGTAGGAGCTTTAATGAAGGAAACTTCCTTCTGTGGTCTCGGTCAGACAGCGTCTACTCCGGAGTTAAAAGCTTTTAAATATTTCGAAGATGAACTATATACAGCAACAATTGATTAATAACTAGACTTGTGCAAAAATATTTTTAAAACATTTCTATAATTAAAGTTATAATTGCACAAATCAAATTAATAAAAAAATTTTATGCACTAGGAGGAAAATGTGGAAAACTTGGTGAAAATTACTATAAATGACAAAGAATACAGCTTCCCAAAACATACAAAAGTTTTAAGAGCCTGTGAAGATATAGGTATCAAAATCCCTACTTTTTGTGACGATAAAAGACTGGTTCCAACAGGAGCCTGCAGGATGTGTGTTGTGGAGATAAGTACCGGAAGGAGATCAAAACTTCAGACTTCGTGTTCAACAGAAATTAAGGAAGGGATGATCATAAAAACTGAAACAGAAAAAGTGGCAAATGCCAGAAGAACTATACTAAAACTTCTCTGGGCCAGCCACCCCAACGAGTGTCCAACCTGCGAAAAATCAGGAGAGTGTAAGTTACAGGATTACTCCTACGAATATGGTGTGGATATCGATGCCATCGCCCACATGCAGGAACACAGAGGTATTCCTAAAAATAAAGATGCAAAATTTTATTCCATTGACAGCAATAAATGTATCTCCTGCAATAAATGTGTAAGGATCTGCAGCCAGCTCCAATGTAACGATGCACTGGGTCTGAATAACAGAGGTCCCCATACTGTTGTAGATAGAGCAAGTTTTAACGGAACTACCAATTGTACAGAGTGCGGAGCCTGTGTTCATGCATGTCCTGTAGGATGTCTTATGCCTAAATCCAAAGAAAAATTCAGAAACTGGCAGGTTCAGAAAACCCAGACAACATGCTCATATTGTGGTGTAGGTTGTCAGTTGAACTTAGTTACAAAGGATAATAAGGTAGTCAGGGTTGATCCGGTTATGGATAAGGTCAACAACGGTCTTTACTGTGTTAAGGGAGTTTTTGCATATAATTTTATCAACCATAGAGACAGACTTAAAAACCCTTTAATAAGAAAAGACGGGAAATTAACTGAGTGTTCATGGGAAGAAGCCTATGAAGCCATTGATTTCAACAGAAAGAAAACATTAGCTGAAAAAGGCGGAGCAGGATTTTCCGGACTGGCCAGTGCCAGAACAACAAATGAGGATAACTACCTCTTCCAAAAAATGGTCAGAACAGGATTTCAGACAAATTCCATAGACCACTGTGCCCGTCTCTGACATTCTTCTACAGTTGCAGGTCTTGCAACTATGCTTGGTAGTGGAGCCATGACAAATTCCATAGAAGAAGTGGTGGATAACGAGACTATCTTTGTAATAGGAAGTAACACAACTGAAGCTCATCCTGTTATCGGAGCCTCTATAAAACAGGCTGTAAGAAAGGGAGCAAAGTTAATAGTAGCCGACCCTGTAAGGATTAAATTGGCTGAGATAGCCGACTGCTACCTTCAGATTCAGCCGGGTTCAAACACTGCCCTTTTAAACGGGATGATGAACTATATAATAGAAAATAACCTCCAGGATCAAAAGTATATAGATAAAAAAGTTAATAATTTTGAACTTTTAAAGGAAACTGTCAAAGAATATACCCTGGAAAAAACCTCAGAGATATGCGGAGTAGAAAAAGAACTTATTGCAAAGGCTGCCAGAATATATGCTGCCAGTCCTGCAGCAGGACTATACTATGCCATGGGGATCACCCAGCATTCCACAGGTGTAAATAATGTAAAGTCCTGTGTAAACCTGGCTCTGACTTGTGGGAATATAGGAAAAGCCAATGCAGGGGTTAACCCTCTCAGGGGGCAGAACAATGTTCAGGGAGCCTGCGATATGGGAGCCCTTCCAAATAAATTTCCAGGTTACCAGAATGTTATCGATTCAGAGGCTATAGATAAATTCCAAACTGCCTGGGATGCAAAACTCAGCACAACCAACGGGATGAGATTACCGGAAATGATGGATAGGGCTGCCAACGGGGAGTTAGGATTTATGTATATTGTAGGAGAAAATCCTATGATCTCTGACCCCGACACCCATCATGTGACCAAGGCATTAAAAACAGTGGATTTCCTGGTTGTCCAGGATATTTTCCTGACAGAAACAGCTGAACTGGCAGATGTTGTATTACCTGCTGCTACATTCGCTGAAAAAGACGGAACATTCACAAATACAGAGAGAAGGGTTCAGAGGGTAAGAAAAGCCATAGATCCCATTGGAAACTCCAAACCGGACTGGGTTATCTTCAGTGAACTTTTAGAAAAATTTGGAACAACTCCTAAAAACAGATATAGCTCTTCTGAAGATGTCTTTGATGAGTTATCATCTTTAGCTCCTCAATATAACGGAATTTCATACGACAGGATCGATTCTTTAGGATTACAGTGGCCGTGCCCTACAAAGGACCATCCCGGAACTAAATTTTTACATAAGGATAAATTTATGAAGGGGGATAAGGTAGAGTTTATGCCTGTGAAATATCTAGATCCCATAGAGAAAGCAACCGAGGAATATCCTATCACAATGACAACGGGAAGAATATTGGAGCACTACCATACCAGAACCATGACCATGAAAACCCATGAGATAGATGAGGAGTTCAAAACCAGCTGGTTAAGTCTTTCCCGTGAGTTAGCCCAGGAATTGGGAATAGAACATGAGGATAATATTGTCGTTAACTCTCCCAGG
>CAZUGM010000149.1:0-5877 GCA_964619915.1 uncultured Fusobacteriaceae bacterium
GGTTCTCCCGCAGGTAGGGCATGAGATAATCTCTGTTCCTGCTTCTCCTATTCCCAGTACTTTCAATATCTCCTTGGCTACACCTATCTCCTCTGTAGGATCTTCTGTCAGAGATACCCTTATAGTATCTCCTATCCCGTCTATCAAAAGACTTCCTATCCCTATGGCTGATTTTATACTCCCCTGAAAATAGGTCCCTGCTTCTGTCACTCCCAGGTGTAACGGATAATCTATCTTCTCTGCTATTATCTGATAGGCTTTTCTCATTATCTTTACATTACTTGCCTTCAGTGATATTATTATATTTTCAAAACCGTATTTTTCCAGCAGATTTATGTGGTACATACCACTTTCAACCAGAGCTTCAGGTGTTACTTTCCCGTGTTTTTTTAAGATCTCTTTTTCCAGAGAACCGCCGTTTACCCCTATCCTGATGGGGATATTATATTCTTTGGCTTTGTCCACTACCTCTTTTACCCTCTCATCGGATCCTATATTCCCGGGGTTTATACGAAGTTTATCTATCCCGTTTTCTATTGCCAGCAGCGCCAATTTATAGTCAAAATGAATATCCGCTACCAGGGGTATATTTATTTCTTTTTTTATTTTTTTTATAGCTTCTGCTGCAGCTTTATTATTTACAGTGACCCTTACCAGCTGACATCCCAGACTTTCCAGTTTTTTTATCTGGGCTACTGTTTTTTCCACATCTGCTGTATTTGTATTTGTCATAGACTGAATAATTACATCTTCACTCCCGCCTATATAGATATCTCCTACCTTTATTCTTTTAGTATTTTTCATCTTCTTTCACTCCCATTTTTGACAATAATTCTATCATCTTTTCATCTTTATTTTCACGGGCTATCCCCATAGGTGTATCCCCATAGGATGAATAGTTTTTATCTCCGCCTATTTTTATTATCTCTTCCACTGCGCCATAATATGAATTGGATATACTTCGAAGGTATACCTCTCCCACTACATTTTCCCCATCTTTATTTTTATAGTATAGATTCAGATCTTTAGTCAAAAACATTTTAATAATCTCCTCATCATATGCATAGTATACAGCTGGATTCCTCCTGTCATCTGTCAGGTTTATATCAGCTTTATTTTCAAGGAGGAGTTTTACTATCTCCTTATTTTTTCTCACAACTGCCCACATCAAAGGGGTCCACCGGTCTCTGTCTCCTATATTCAGGTCAGCTTTCTCTGAGACCAGTTTTTCCACATAACTGTTATGTCCTTGCTTAATAAATTTTGTAATCAGAGGCACTCCTAGATTATCTGTATAATTTATATCTGCCCCTCCCTCTACCAGAATATCCAGAGATTTTTTAGTCTTTACAAAATCTACAGCTCTTTTGGTGGCCTCATAGGAGGTTGTATTTTTCCTTTTTTTAGGAGGAGTTTCTGTCTCCATATCTACCCCATAGGCGATTATTTCCTTGAGACTTTTCAGACTGTTATTTTTTACTATCTTCATTAAAAGGGTTTCTCCGTCTTCACTTATATAGTTGGGGTCAAACCCACTCTCTAAAAATAACTTTAAACTCATAGCATCATCCAGATCTATACTCTGCTCCACCATGGAATATGGGATCTCTATCTTATCCACCTCTATAGTTTTTTCTTTTTCCAGACCGCTGCAGGATAATAGGAGTGTTCCCAGTACTATAGTTATCAATATTTTTTTCATAAAACCTCCCATATAAATAATTTGAATTCCCTTAGAATTTTTTTATCTTAAAATCTTTTTTGTCACGAATCTACACTAATTAAATAATACTATTAAATATACTACTCCTATACCACAGAAGTCTCAAAACCAACTCCCTACACGAAGCTCACTAAGGATAAACCTAAGAGTTCACTAAGAGAATCTCTTTTTTTGGTTAGAACCAGAGTTTATTGCCTTAGTCTTTCTCTTAACTTTTTGGATTTTAACCAAGATCAATAAATCTGCGTCAGTCTGCGTAATCTGCGACTAAAAGTTTTTTCTCCGTACTCTCTTCTTTTCCTCTGTGTATCTCCGTGTCCAAATATTTTTTTCTTTTTTCTTAGCTTTAACCAAAATATATAAATCCTGCTTCTTCATAGCTTTTATTCATGTTCGCAAAATCTTATGTTTACAGAGTAAACTACTAGTATTTTGGTGATACCCACTTCGGGTAGTGCAATAGCATCCGCGTTCTATTTCTTTTTTATCTTTTCATTATACATTGTCAACTGTACATTGTATATTTTCTCTTCTCTCCCTTTAATTGTACATTAGAAATTGTAAATTGTAAATTGTATAAAAAAAAGAGGCAAAGCCTCTTTTTTTTATTATCTAACTGTTCCTCTAGCTGCTCTCTTTCTGTCACCCTCTGTTAAGAATTTCTTTCTCATTCTGATGCTTTCAGGTGTGATCTCTACTAACTCGTCGTCAGCAATATATTCTAATGCCTGCTCTAATGTAAATTCTCTACCTGGAGCTAACTTTGTAACAGCATCTGTTCCAGAAGCTCTCATGTTTGTAAGCTGCTTTCCTCTAGTTACATTAACTGTAAGGTCATTTTCTCTAGAATGTTCACCTATGATCATTCCCTCATATACTTCTAACCCAGGGTTAGCAAATAAAGTTCCTCTAGATTGTACATTTCCTAATGAATATGCAGTAGTTGTACCTTTTTCAATAGAGATTAAGACTCCTCTTTGTCTAGTTGGTACTTCACCTTTATACGGCTCATAGTCGAAGAATGAATGGTTTAATATTCCTGTTCCTCTAGTTTCAGTTAAGAATTCATTTCTGAATCCGATAAGTCCTCTTGCAGGTACTTTGAATTCTAATCTTGTATATCCGTCAGTTCCCTGGATCATGTTGATCATTTCACCTTTTCTGATTCCTAACTTCTCGATTACTACACCGGTAAATTCATCTGCAACGTCGATTATTGCTAATTCGATTGGCTCACACTTAACACCATCGATATCTCTCATGATAACCTGTGGCTTAGCAACTTGTAATTCAAATCCTTCTCTTCTCATATTTTCTATTAATATAGATAATTGAAGTTCTCCTCTACCTTTTACTGTAAATGCGTCAGCAGAGTCAGTTTTTTCAACAGTCATACTTACGTTATGCTCTACTTCCTTCATTAATCTGTCTAAGATATTTCTTGAAGTTACGAATTTTCCTTCTCTTCCAACGAATGGAGAAGTACTTACCATAAATGTCATTGCTAATGTAGGCTCATCTATATCGATCAATGGTAATGCCATAGGATTTTCTCTATCTGCTACTGTTTCACCGATATCAAATTTCTCTGTTCCAGCTATTGTAACGATATCCCCGCAAACAGCCTGGTCAAGTTCTATTCTTTCCATTCCTTCAGCACCAAAGATTCTAGATACTTTAAAGTTTACCATTTCCCCGTCTCTTTTGATTAGAGTAACTTCCTGGTTCTTCTTTAATACTCCGTTATGGATTCTTCCGTTAGCTAATTTTCCTAAGTAGTTATCCGGTCCAATGTTAGTTACTAACATTTGTAATGGAGCTTCAGGATCTCCTTCAGGATCTTTTACATGTTCAATTATTGTTTCGAATAATGGTTGCATATTTAGATCTTCATCACCGATCTCATATTTTGCAAATCCGTTTTTAGCTGAAGCAAATAATACCGGGAATTCTAATTGATGATCGTTTGCTCCTAATTCAACAAATAGATCAAATACTAGGTCTACTACTTCTTCAGGAGTAGAGTTTGGTCTGTCGATCTTGTTTACTACAACAATCGGATTTAATCCATGCTCTAATGCCTGCTTTAATACATATTTAGTCTGATGCATGACACCTTCAAATTCGTCTACTAATAATAATACTGAGTCGACCATCTTTAATATTCTCTGTACCTCTCCACCAAAGTCAGCATGGCCCGGAGTATCTACGATATTTATCTTGTATCCTCCAAAGTCAAGGGATGCATTCTTAGATAAGATTGTAATTCCTCTCTCTTTTTCTATATCATTTGAGTCCATCGCTCTCTCAACAAGTTCTTCTCTCTCGCCGAACACTCCTGAGTGTCTTAACATTGCATCTACTAATGTTGTCTTACCGTGGTCTACATGAGCTATAATAGCTATATTCTTTATGTTCACTGTGTCTCCTCTTTTGCCTCATTTGGCATATATTTAATTATTTTATCTACTATATTTAGTCTTCCACAACTTATTGAGCTTCTCCAAGATCAATCTTTCATTCTTGTTGTTTTGTGGAAAGTAATAAACTTTATTATTTTTTTTATACTCCTGGTATACAAAGTTCCCCTCATATCCATGGGGATATTTATAATCTTTCTTCCCCTGATCGGTCAGGTAAACCGGGACTTTTTCTGTAATTCCATTTTTTATATCCGTCATGGCTGAATTGATAGCATCATATGAACTGGATGATTTAGAAGATATGGCCAGATAGATGGTCACCTCTGACAATATTATTCTTACCTCGGGCATCCCTATCTTTTCACAGGCCAGGATAGCGGCATTTGCCATGGTCAGAGCTTCCGGATTGGCCAGTCCCACATCTTCCGATGCACTGATCAGTAGTCTTCTGGCAATATATCGGGGGTCCTCTCCCCCATCTAACATCTTAGCCAGCCAATAAACGGCAGCATCGGGGTCTGATCCCCTGATACTTTTAATAAAGGCCGAGATGGTATTATATTTATCCTCTTTTTTATGATATCCGGCTTTTCTCTTTTGAAGGAGATTTTCCACTTCCTTTAGATTCATGGTTTCACCAATTTCTGAGATCAATTCCAGATAGTTTAAGGCTATCCTTCCGTCTCCGGCAGATAACTCCTCTATATAAAATTTTATCTCCGGGTCCAATTTTATATTTTTATAGGTCAGTGCATTATCTATGAGTTTTAATATCTCATCCCTACTCAACTTCTCAAATTCAAAGATCATGGATCTCGAAAGGAGAGCATTGTTGAGAACATAGTATGGGTTCTCTGTAGTCGCTCCTATGAGAACTATGAGTCCGTCCTCTGTATGAGGTAAAAGTGCATCCTGCTGCAACTTATTAAACCTATGGATCTCATCTAAAAATAAAAGTGTTCTCTTATTTTCCAATTCCAGCCTTCTGTTGGCCCTGTCTATAACCTGCCTGAAATCATTTAAATTAGCAGTGGTTGCATTTAGTTTTTCAAAACTATAGTTTAGTTCATTTGAGATCAACACACCTAAAGATGTTTTGCCAGACCCAGGAGGACCATAAAATATAGAGTTGATCATCTTTCCCTTTTCTATTAATTTTCTTAAAACACTGCCTCTGCCTATGATTTTTTCCTGCCCTATATACTCATCTAAAGTTTCAGGACGCATAGTGTACGCCAGGGGTCTGATCCCGTCATAATTTTTTTGAAAAAGTGTATTCATTTCGATCTCCATTATATCACAAATTTCATTATCTGTACAATATTAAAGCAATCCCTTATTGCATCTAATTTAGGAATAATTACAGTTTTAAATTGTTTAAATTTTATATTATAAACTAATAGTTCCATACACAATTAAAGAGGCTAATCCTCTACAGATCAGCCTCCTATCTTTAACTTACTAGATATAGTAGTAATGCTACTATTAAAAATCCAGCTGCCACAAATTCAGTAGCTTTAGCTAGAGGTCCACCATCATCATGGACACCAAAAATACTGTTGGTAGCTCCTGTTCCTATTCCACCACTCATACCCTTACTTCTGTCAGGTTGAATAATTACTAAAACAATTAAAGAGATAGCAAGTATAAATAGAATTACCGTTAAAAATGTAGTCATTTTTGCCCTCCTAAAAAAACCTTTTCTTTCCTAACATTATAGCCTATTTTATC
>CAZUGM010000150.1:0-4818 GCA_964619915.1 uncultured Fusobacteriaceae bacterium
GGACAGCAGTTTAAACTCAGCATGAGCTTCTTCAGATATACGGAGATTACATTGCTTTTACTCTGCTATCTATTTCTTGTTGAAGCGGCAGATCTTATCTGTATTTATTTAAGGAGGGCAGTCTCCCGGATATAATTTTAAACTTTATTTTTTTTAGGTTATATAATAAAAGACCTCCCAACTGTAACAGTCGGGAGGTCTTTATTTTATTTATTTGTCTATTGGATGAATGGATTTTTTAAATTTAATAGCTTTGGTTGGACAGACCTCTATACAGGAACCACATGAAAAACAATCTGGGATAGTCTTTTTTTGTTTTAAAATCGCCTCCATGGCAGTGGAAGGACACGCCTTAGAACAAGCTTCACAAGATACACATTTTTTATGGTCCACTTGAATTTTGAAGAAAGATATTTTTTCAATAAACCAGCCAACTAAACCAAATGGACAGAAAAAATGACACCATGGACGATATATAAATAGACTGCTTATGAGTATTATTCCTACAAAAATTATTCCAGTAATTCCAAGTTTCATAGGTGCAAATATCTTAAATGGATCTATGTACTCTATAATATCAACAGCCCATATGAAGGCTATCAACGTAAAAATTATAAAAAATATTATACGAAGGGTATTACTCACAGCAAAGGGAACCTTATATTGCCTGAGAATCCTTTTATTTTTTTTATGGTTTAATCTGAAGATTAAATCCTGAAGAGTTCCTACCTGACACCCCCAAGAACAGATGAATTTATTTGCAAAAAAGACCATAAGTAAAAATACTCCCATTGCTATCATTCTTGGCGGAAAGATTATTCCTTTACTTGCAAAAAGTGCTATTGCATCCTTAACCGTCCCCATGGGACCTGGATCAGAGCCTAACACAACACCAAATAAGGTAAGGGAAATTAGGTATAGAATCTTTCGATTTTTAACAGTAATCTTTCCCTTACGAATCAATTTAAAAGTTACCGATAAAAAAGTAATCCATAATAAAAATTTAGTTGCTATTTTAACCCAGGATTTGGATTCCTCTTCTGCATAGAGTGCTGCTTCCTTCTTTACCAGAGATATCTTTTCCTCCAAATTATCGAAGTCGCTTAATTTTTTCTGTAAATCCTCTTTGTTTTTCAACTGAAATCCTTTTGCTAAAACAGAATTAGGCAGATCATTGATTTTACCTAATTCTAATATTGTCATCTCAGTTTTAAAAGATAAGGATTCCGGCATAACTTCTTTTTCTTTTTTCCCCAAAATATTTGTAAAAAAAATTGAAGATACCACTATAAACCCAATAAGTAAAATAAATTTAACCGTAATTTCTTTTTTAACTTCCATTGTAAATAATCCCCCCTAGCCAAACTATCAGATTTTAAAATACAGGTACAATTAATAAAAATATTATTATTATATTAAGTTCAGTGATATTTTATGCATCATCACAATCACATCCTTTCATTTTCCTCATAATTAAGTATAGAAGGGCTCTGTGAAGATTGTGTGAAGAAGCAGCTTTCTGTGGTAATATCTTAAATAAAAAAAGAGTCTTTATTGACTCTTTAGCTGCTAAAAAAATTTATCAACTTATACCCTAAAATAAAAACAAAAATCAATCCATAAAATATTATAGTTGTTTTATTACTCATTACAACGCGCCTCCTATTAATTAATTATTCAACTTGTATTTACTTATAAGAATATAATATCCTCTTAAATAAAAAAGATTTTTTTTAAACTGTGACCTCCCTCCAATTTAAAAATCTTTCTTAATTAATCTGTTTTCCATTTTTAAAAATCCCTCTACTTTTTATTTCTCCACTTTCGTAATAGTTAAAACATTCTCCATTTAATTTATTATCTTTATAATTTTCTCTATATTGGATTTGTCCATTCTCGTAATAACCAATCCCTTCCCCATTTAGTTTTCCGCCTTTAAAATTTACTTTATACTGAATCTGGCTATTTTCGTAATAGAGAATCCATTCTCCATCCAGTTTTCCATCTTTATAATTTTGTTTTATTTTTATTTTTCCATTTTCATAGCAGGTAATTCCCTCCCCATTCAGTTCTCCATCTTTAAAATTCCCTGTTTTTTTAATTAGTCCATTTTTATAATAGGTAATAAATTTCCCATTTTGTATACCATCTTTAAAGTGTCCTTTACTTTTAATTAGTCCATTTTCATAATAGGCAAGAACTTCTCCGGTGTATGGAATTTTTTTATTTATTTCGTAATAGATGTCGTTTCTATATTCTAGCTGTTCTTTATTAATTGATTTACCGTAACTCATAAAACTTCCAATAATTATTAATATTAATATTAATAATATTTTTTTCATCTTTCTCCTCCCCCTTGTTTTAATCCTCTTTCATTTCAAATAGCCGGTTCAGCCTAAAAACCTCATAAGGTAGGCATCTCCAACAGTTAAGATCCCTCCCGGTATCGTTGCCAGAAAATCAGAAAAAACAACCTTCCCATTTTCACTTTTTTCTATTTTTAAGTGAATTTTAAATAAATTAGTCTATTATTTAGATACTGGATTTTATTTTTTTTCATTTATTAATTTTATATTTTAATATCTGAAATGGCAACCTTTTTTAGACAATTTTTTTCTTCCGTAATTTAATAGTCTTTGGATGGTTCCACGGGAAATATTCATCAATATACTGTCTTCTTCTTTCAAAAGGCTGCCCAGGAGGAATAAAAAAAAGGTATGTATTCTATCATGGTATTGCCGACAAGATATTTTATTAATATTTTATTGACAAATTTAAAAGAAACGACTATATTAAAAGTGTGCATATGCACGTAAAGTAGAGTTGTAAAATTTAATAAAAAAAATATGCGCTGCTACTAAAACAGTCAAGTAATTTTTTTTATGCAACAGGTATCGTTTGGATGAATTTAAAGGGTAAAAATTAAGTTTAAATCAATGAAACAGTGGGAATAAAGTGAAATAGATAGAGAAAAATAAAAAATTATTCATAAAAAGTTTATACGGAGATGATCAACAGATGGAAAAGAAAATATTATTTACTTCGGAGTATGTATCACCAGGACATCCAGATAAAATTTCAGATCAGATATCAGACGCAATATTAGATGTTTGTTTAAAAGATGATCCAAACTCCAGAGTAGCCTGTGAAGTTTTCTGTACAACGGGGCAGGTTGTGGTAGGGGGAGAGATTACAACCAATGCTTATGTAGATGTTCAGAAAATTGTAAGAGAAAAAATAGACGAGATAGGGTATAAGCAGGGAATGGGATTTGATTCAAATTGCGGAGTGATAAATTTAATTTGCTCCCAGTCACCTGATATTGCCATGGGTGTAGATACAGGTGGAGCAGGAGACCAGGGAATAATGTTTGGAGGGGCTGTTAGAGAAACACCAGAGCTTATGCCATTAGCATTAGTTCTTTCCAGAGAGATTATTAAAAGGTTAACTAAGATGACCAGGTCAAAGGAGATAACCTGGGCAAGGCCTGATGCAAAATCACAGGTAACCCTGGCATACGACGAAAATGGAGATATTGATTATGTTGACACGGTAGTAGTATCTGTGCAGCACCACCCAGAAGTGACTCAAGAGGAGATACATAAAACAATTATAGAGAAAGTAATCAACCCGGTTCTTGAAAAATATAAGATAAACCCCGGAGGTGTAAAACACTATCATATAAATCCTACAGGAAGATTTGTAATAGGTGGTCCCCATGGAGATGTGGGTCTTACCGGAAGAAAAATAATTGTAGATACCTATGGTGGATATTTTAGACATGGAGGAGGGGCATTTTCTGGAAAAGATCCTTCAAAGGTAGACCGGTCGGCAGCATATGCGGCAAGGTGGGTTGCAAAAAACCTTGTAGGAGCTGATCTTGCAGAAAAATGTGAAGTGCAGCTGTCTTATGCAATCGGTGTAGCAGAGCCAACCTCTATAAAGATAGATACTTTTGGAACTGGTAAAATTAGTGAGATGGAGATGGCTAGTATTGTAAAAAATACATTCGATCTTACCCCTAAAGGGATAGAAAATGACCTTGAATTGAGAAGTGGAAATTTTAATTACCAGAATTTAGCCGCATTTGGTCATATGGGAAGAACGGATATAGACCTTCCTTGGGAGAGATTAAATAGAGCGGACCTAATGAAGTTTCAGCTAAAAAAACAAAATTTTTAAGATCTCTAACTTTGATTCTAAGGAATTTTAGGTTTTAACTCATGTCAGACCTAACATAAAATTGATTATAGTCTTAAATATTATAGTTACATAATAAAAAAAGGATAAATAGATAAACTGAATCTATTTGTCCTTTTTTGGGATATTAAACATCGATGTTCCAACTGCTTAAAATAAAACCTTTATAAATATGTCCATTAAGATCAAAGGTAGGTTACACTATCATTTTTGCTGTTTTTTAGATTTTATTTGTGCAATTTCTCAAATAATTGCAGAAAAAAGAGCCTTTATTGACTCTTTATTGGCTAAAAACTTGTATCAATTCATATCCTAAAATAAAAACAAAAATCAATCCATAAAATATTATAGTTGTTTTATTACTCATTGCAACGCGCCTCCCACTAATTATTTATTCAATTTGTATAATATAATATCCTCTTAAATAAAATAAAAATGATTTTTTTAAAATTTTTTAAGATTCCATTCTAATTTTTTTCTGGCTTTAAAAGAAAATTCACTTTCAATTAGTTCCAAAAGGTGCGATGTATTATTAATCTTCAACATACTTATTCTTTTTAACAACCTATTAAATTCCTGGTCTCCAAGAAATCTATATAACTTATTTAAAATTAATGC
>CAZUGM010000150.1:4912-5845 GCA_964619915.1 uncultured Fusobacteriaceae bacterium
TTCTCCTTTTGGATAAAGTGCCAGATAACTCATCTTATGACCTCTGTCTAAATTAAATATTGGAGGAGTTCCTTTAATTTGTTCCTCATATTTTTTTATTTTCTCGTTTAAAGTTTTTTCTCCGTATTCAGACCTTACATAGGAAAGAACAGAATATTCTGCAAATGATTCATTCAGCCAGTCTTCCCATGAATCCATCTTTCCATGAGTCCACCAGAGATGAGCTAATTCATGAGCAAAATATTGTTCATAGGAAGTTTTATCTACATTTACAGATTCATTTAGTACTATTAAGTTTTTCCTGCAATAGCCTCCACCTTTCTTTCTGGGTGAAATTACTATAGTCAAGATAATGTCTTCTTCTAACTTACCAAAAGTCTCCATAAAATGAGTTAAAATTTTATCGACACTGTTTTTTATAATATCTTTAAGTTCTTTTCCCTCTTTTTCCCTAAAATAAATAATTACTTTAGTTTTTCCAAAAATAACCTCCTCTATCAAGTGGTTATTGGAGATAAAAACGGGATATGAAAAATCTATTAAACTTTTCTTAGGAAGAGGATATAGTATTTTATTGTCTTCTCCTCCTATAGATATAACATCTATCTGAAATTTGGATTTATCCAGTCTCTTATTTATTGGAAACCATGGAAGGTAGCATCCTAACTCTGTCCAATCTTCTTTTACCTGATTGATAGTAGTATTATCTATTATTTTACCGCCATATTTTATATTAAAGGTTAGGTTTTCCTCCTGACCGCCTATAGATATTTCTTTTGTTTCAGAAATGATTTTACTAGAAGGAACTATACCTTTACTTATTTCATAACTTATATTATTTTTAGAAGTTATTTCAACTGTATCCATATTTTTGTTGATATAAAATTTCTCTTTATTATTATTTAAACAAAACAAAATACAAAATTACAAAAA
>CAZUGM010000151.1:0-5837 GCA_964619915.1 uncultured Fusobacteriaceae bacterium
AAAACTATGTTTCCTGTAAACCCGTCTGTTACCACTACATCTACAGTTCCATTGGTCATCTCACGGGTTTCTATATTCCCGCAAAAGTCTATATTCTTATTCTCTTTTAACAAATCAAAGGCAGCTTTAGTAAGTTCATTTCCCTTACCATCTTCCTCTCCTATATTAAGTAACCCTACTCTGGGACTCTCTATATTTAACAACACCTTAGCATACTCATTTGCCATAGTAGCAAATTGGTCCAGGTATTCTGGTTTACAATCGGCATTTGCTCCTGCATCCAGCAGTACTATATGTTTATTATCATTTGCCGGGAATACCGTTGTTATAGCCGGTCTGAGAACTCCTTTAATTCTTTTTAACTTCAACTGACTCGCAGTCATAAGGGCCCCTGTATTTCCAGCTGATATAGAGGCTGTCGCTTCTCCGTTTTTAACCATCTCTAAAGCCACATTCATAGATGCATCTTTTTTAGCTCTTACAGCTACTGTAGGAGATGTCTTTTCATCCATCTCTATCACTTCTGTCGCATTCTTTATCTCTATTCTATCCTCATCATAACTATATTTTAATAGTTCCTCTTTTATAAGTTCTTCCTTTCCTACAAGGATCACACGGATATTTTTATTTTCACCGATAGCTTCAACTGCACCCTTTACTGTTTCTAAGGGAGCATAGTCACCACCCATAGCGTCTAATGCTATTTTCAATATTCTCACCCCTTTTCCTACTTCTAACTCTATCCTACCATATTTTTTCATTTTTTTTCCCTTGTTTTTTTGCTTTATCATTTATTTTTATATAAAAAAAAGGTAAGAATACTCTTACCTTTTTTTCTCAAAGATTACTCAGCTTCGTTAGTTAAAACTTGCTTCCCTTTGTAACTTCCACATTCTAAACATACTCTGTGAGGTCTCTTTGGAGCTCCACAGTTAGAACACGTAGCTAAGTTAGTTCCTTTTAAAGCGTGGTGCGATCTTCTCATGTTTTTCTTAGCTTTTGATGTTTTCTTCTTAGGTACTGCCATTATATTCCCCTCCTAACTTTTATTTTAATTATAATAAATTATTAATTCTTTAAATCCAGCAGCTTCTGCCATCTGGAATCTATGCCATTGTCACGATATTTTTCTAGTTCTTCTAACCCGCTGCATTCTGGTTCACAGGCTGGAAATTGAGGCATATCCAAAATAATATAATCTCTTACTAAAGAGCTTATATCCACCTCGCCATCAACTAACTCTTCTACCATGTCATCTAACACTTGTGCTTCCTTACCTAGAGAATCGATATACTCTTCGTAATCCTTACTCTCTTTGTAATCTCCGAAAAATTCTCCAGAAACCTCTATTTCGATCTCCTCTAAACACCTTACACAACTAGTTTTTACGAAAGCTGTATATTCACCTCTAATGATGACCTCACCTTCAACTAATTCTAATAGGTAATCTACATCTACCTTTGGAACTACTGCTCCCTCTATTAGAATATCTTCTAACGTCTCTGTAAATTGAAATTTAGTTTCTCTTTTCATTTTTAACTGATCAATATTTTTTTTCAAGTCGCTTCACCTCTATAATGTTACCTATGCATTATATTAAACTTTCCAATCTTTGTCAAGTAAATTTTCTTAACAAAGGTTTTTATTTCGATTCCTATTTTTTCCTAATAGTTATCCCTTCCAACCTTTTCGGTCTAAACTTAGTTTACTAAAAATAATTTATAACTAAATTTATTTTAACAAGGTAATTTATTCTATTATAAATGTCCAATCCACCTACCATTATATAACACATGTTATCTTATTTCAATCAAAATATTTACATTATAGGTCAATTAACGATATAATATAGATACAAAAATATATTTAAGAGGTGATTTTCAATGTCAAATTTAAACAAAACTCCCAGTTCAAATAGATTACATATCTCTATTTTTGGAAAGAGAAACATGGGAAAATCAACACTGATCAATGCAATCACAGGACAAAATCTGGCTATCGTTTCTGATTTTGCAGGAACAACTACCGATCCTATCTATAAAGCTATGGAGATCCTGCCCATAGGACCATGTGTTCTCATAGATACAGCAGGGATAGACGATGTAGGTGCCCTAGGAGATCTGCGTATAAAAAAGACTATGGAAGTCGTAAGAAAAACTGATATAGCCCTCATCACAGTTGACTACAATGGTTTTTTAGAATTTGATTACAACATCATCGACATCTTAAAGAAAAATAATACTCCCTTTATAGTAGTCATCAATAAGGCGGATATAGAAAAACCCAACTCTGATTTTTTAACCGAGTTAGAAACCTTAAATTATCCATATATAAATTTATCTGCAGAACAAAGAGACAAAATGGAAGACATGAAAGGTCTCATCATCCAGCATTCTCCCATGGAGTTTGAAAGCCCCAGCATCTTAGGAGACCTTATAGAGAGCGGAGACCACGTAGTTTTAGTCATCCCTATCGATACCGGGATGCCCAAAGGCCGTATAATCCTGCCTCAGGTACAGACTATGAGAGATATTTTAGATAATAGCGGAATCATCCACACCTGCAAAGACACGGAATTACAGGCCACTTTAGACGGGTTAAAAAATCCTCCTAAATTAGTCATTACAGATTCCCAGGCTTTTGAAAGAGTTTCAGCCATAGTTCCAGAAGGTGTCCTTCTGACTTCATTTTCCATCCTTTTTGCCAGATATAAAGGGGACTTAAGCAAGATGATAGATGGAGCCAAGACACTTATGTCACTGAAAAGCGGAGACAAGTTTTTGGTTTCCGAAGCCTGCACCCACCATGTGCAGAAAGATGATATCGGCAGACACAAGATTCCCAAATGGATAGATGAAAAGATCGACACAGGGATAGACTTTGACATTGTAGCAGGAAGGGAATACCCTGAAAATTTAAAAGATTATAAATTAGTTATCCACTGCGGCGGATGCACACTGAATAGAAAAGAGATGTTAGGGAGAATAAACATAAGTTACCGTGAGGGAGTCCCTATCTTAAACTATGGTCTTTGCATAGCTGCTCTCCACGGTATCCTGGACAGAGCCCTAAAACCCTTCCCAGAAGTAGATGAAATTTGGAAGGAAAAACAGTAAAAAAACTTCAGCTTTAGATCTATTTTAATCTGTAATCAAAATCAGGAGGGAGTTTCAAAATGAAAAAATTAATTTTAGTTATAATTGTCGCTGTCACCTTAATAGGGTGCAGCAGTACCCCAAAGAAAACTGTATCATACCCTGAATCTCATGTACAAAACTCCAGGTTTCAAGGGAAAAGCCTCTTGGTATGGAGATTATTTCCATGGAAAGAAAACAGCCAGCGGAGAAAAATACAATATGTACAATTTGACTGCCGCCAATAAAACACTGCCTTTCGGCACTATTGTCAGGGTAAAAAACTTAGACAATGGGAAATCTGTAGAAGTCAAGATAAACGACAGAGGTCCCTATGTAAAGGGTAGGATGATCGATCTCAGCAGAGCTGCTTTCAAAAAAATAGCTCCTCTGGGAGCCGGAGTGATAAATGTCGAAGTCACCATCCTGGATACCTCAAACACCTTTAGATATAAACACTAAATTTCAGCGATATGATGTTATATTAGCGATATAGTTTTTTCACACAACAAAAAATGAGCAAATTATTTTGCTCATTTTTTTATTAACTTAACTGTTTTTCCTTTTCTACACCTAGGTGGAAATAAATAATCGATGCAGGTCCACTTATCAGCCTTCTTCTTATAAAGTTATCTGACGGTGTCTTGAAATATCCCGTTGCAATAAGGGTAGATAAGCCATGAGCATATGTCCAGCAGTCAATGGTCAGAGTTTCCTTCACTTCAGCTGGAAGACGGTCAAATCTCTCATCTTTTTTCATCTCTTCAAAGATAATCTTATGAAACTCAGATATCAATGTGCTGTATGAACTATTTCTTAAAAATATAGATTTAAATAAGGGTTTTTCTTCCCTTGCAAATTTGCAGATCCCCATCCCTATATTGAGAAAAGGCACTTCCTCTTTTTCCTTGCTGACATATGTTAAAAATAGATTTTTAGCTCTATTTATCAGTTCTTTTTTTAATTCATCCATAGACATAAACAGACCATAGATGGGAGCAGGAGAACAGTTCAATTCCTTGGCTAAACTTCTAGCTGTTATATTTTCCAAACTACCCCTCTCTAACATACCAAAAGCTTTATCTATTATTTGTTCTCTTGTAAATATCGGTTTTTTAGGCATTCTTCCCCCTCCAATTTTATTTTTTTTGTATTATAACACTTGTTTTTTATTTTTTCAACCACTATTCTATATATATGATTATAAGTTACAGCTAAATTTTAGTTGTAATTTTATAAAAAAGGGAACCCCACAAGGATTCCCCTAAATAATTAGAATTTATATGCCGCACTTATTCCAGTGGCAACTATATTTTTTTTGTAGTTCACGCCATCCACTTCATGGTCGATATAATCCACATACATCGTCCCAAATGTCCACTCTAAGTTAGGAGTCTGCTGAAACTTAGCTCCTACAGTGAATATATGTGAATTTAATGCAAATTCAGTGTCATTAAAGGTCTCGTCACTTGCACCTGTATCTGCATAGTTATAACCAGTAGTCAGAGTCCATCTTTCAGATACCTGATACTCTGTACCTATATTCAATTCCCATCCATTTTCAAACCCCTCTTTACCGTCTGTATCAGCTTCTGAAACGAAATAATAGTTTCCTCCACCCATAACAGTCCACTTGTCGGTCATCTTATAAGATACCCCGTACTTTAATTCAGCAGGAAGGTCTCTCCATCTTTTATCCCCGTCACCAATTGGTGCAAGTGCGTTAGTCGGATCTAATTGATTTAATCCACCTATTACTCTTCCTAAATTACTGTTTGTTCCAGTTGCTTCCGTTTCAAATTCCAGCTTAACCTTTGTGTTGTAAGTCAGTGCCATATTTAACCTGTCATTAGGTCTGTAGTTCACACCGAAGATCCCTCCGAATCCCTGAGCCGTTCTCTCTGCATCATAAGTTCCATCAGCGTCAACTTTTATATAGCTTCCATCTAAAGGATTTCTTCCAGCTATTGTAGAATCTTCCGAAGTTTCTATCTTAATGTTTCTTTGAGCATAGATATACTTTACCCCTGCTGCTACTGACCATTCATTGTTTAACCTGTATGCTGTCCCAAAGTTAGCCATAGCATAGGCATTTTTTCCCTCAATATTTCCATTACCTAAAGTTCCACCAACTAAAGGACCTGTTCCTAATAAATCATCCAATAGAGGCACTCCATCCTCATAGTCTAAAGTAGGTCCCCCTGCTGCTCCTCCGGTATTACCGTAGAATGCCCAGTTCCCGTTTTTGTGAACATAACTTAAGTTAGGTATAAGTCCCATGGGATCGTTGGCCTTGTAGTTTTTTTCTTCCTTTTCCATCTCATAAGTGATGTTAGACAGCTGGCCACCTAAAGACATATAGTTCCCGTCCTCTAAGTGAATTAACCCTGCCGGATTATAGTAAGCTGCTTCTGCTGTTAAGGTTGCATTTTGAGCTGGATTTCCCATATATGCCGGTGTTGAACTCGCTAGTGCATCTACACTGGCTCCATATGATGCTGTGCTTAATAAAGCTATGCATCCAAATAATATTTTCTTCATTTTAGTCTCCTTCTTCCCCTATTTTAATCGATTACATTTTTATACTCTAATTAATTACTAGTGTAATATAACATCTATTATTTTAAAAGTCAAGATTTAGAATAACACTTGTTTTCTATCGCCTCCCTAACTATGGATCTCTTAAGGCCGAACAAGCATAGC
>CAZUGM010000152.1:0-2629 GCA_964619915.1 uncultured Fusobacteriaceae bacterium
AGTCTATAACTTTACTCTCAGGGGGAGAAAAATCAATGGTAGCTATTGCCTTTATTATGGCTCTATTTATGTATAAGCCAAGCCCATTTACTTTCTTTGATGAGATTGAAGCAGCACTGGATGAAACTAACATAAAAAAACTTATTAGCAAGTTAAAGGAATTTACCGACAGATCACAGTTTATTTTAATTACACATAATAAGGAAACCATGAGAAGATCCGATACTCTCTATGGTGTTACTATGAATAAAGAATTAGGAGAATCTAAGATAATATCGGTAAGTGTATAAAAGAGAGGTAGAATGAAAAAATTAAAAGAAGTACTGAATAGGTTAGATGGAAAAAGTTATGGCGGTTATAAAGAGATCAGGGGAAGGTATAATTTTATAGATTATACCTTTGAAATATTGAGGGTTCAGGGAGATCCCTTTGCTTCTCCATCACTTTTTTCTGTGGAGATAAATCTCTTAAAATATGGTTATTCAAAGGATTCTTATGATAACCCCAGTAAAAAAGTTGCTTTTGAGGACTATATCTTGAGAAAATTAAATAAACTGATCTCAAAATTGGGGAAAAAATGTGGTTCAGGGAAAAGCGGGCAGTTAAATATCCTCTCTCCTAAACAGGAAATTTTAAAGAGATCAGCAGTTGAAATTATTGATGATACCCTCATCGTAAAATTTTATGGGGGACTTCCTGCCAATGGCAGGAGGATTGCCGGCAGAGGTGCTGTAGGAATGATCTTTAATGAGATCCCTAAAATTTCTAAAGAACTAAAAATTACCAACGTAGGTTTAGAAAAATTACAGCAGCATATTAAAACTAATTTGAAGTCTGACTCAATAAGACGTGCCATAAAAAAAGAAAACTTAATAGTTTTCATAGAGAATAATTCAAAATTAGCTAGAACAAGCTCTATCGATGATAGGATTTTAAAGGATGGAATACCATTTAGCTCTCCTAAATCTTTACAGGTTACCCTTCACCTGGACAATGGCGATACCGTTACCGGGATGGGAATACCTAAAGGAATTACCGTTATTACCGGGGGAGGATTCCACGGTAAGTCTACCTTACTCACTGCCATTGAAAAAGGTGTGTACAACCACATCACAGGAGACGGCCGTGAAGGTGTTATTACCGACAGGGATACTGTAAAGATCCGGGCTGAAGACGGCAGATGGATTGACGGGCTGGATATCAGTAATTTTATAAACAATTTACCTCATAAAAAAGACACTCGTAATTTTACTACTGCGAATGCCAGTGGCTCCACATCACAGGCTGCCAATATAATGGAAGCTTTGGAGCTAGGAGCAACTACTCTGCTCATCGATGAGGATACCACTGCTACAAACTTTATGGTTAGAGACAGAAAGATCCAGGAGTTGATCTCCCATAAAAAGGAGCCTATCACTCCCTTTATCGAAAGGATCGAGTCTATGAAGGCTGAGGATCTTTCTGTTATAATTGTAGTTGGAGGGTTAGGAGATTATTTTTCCATGGCAGACAGAGTTATTATGCTGGATGAATATCATCTTTTAGATGTTACTGAAAAGGCAAAACTCATCTCTGAAAAATTTGAAAATTCAAATGTCAGGGGAGTTACTGCAAAATTTGATATTCCCTTTAGAAAACTGGGTTCCAGGAAGACAAAAAAATTGTTTACCTCAGAACGTTGGAAGGTAAAAACCAGAGGGCTAGATGAGCTCCTGATAGACAGGGAAAGCATCGATATCCGTCACTTGGAACAGTATGTTGAAAATGGTCAGGTAACATTCACCGGGGAGATTATTCAAAAGGTCTTCAGCCAATGTGGAAATGAAATTTTTAAGGATAGGTTAGAGAAGGTGCAGGCAGAGATAGATAAAAATAATTTAAGTAAGCTATTAAAAAGCAACAGCGGCAGCCTGGTTGAAGCGAGAAAATATGAGATTGCAGGTGCTATTACAAGATTACGTAAAGATATATTTGAAAAATAATTATTATGAACAAAAAAAATAGTCGAAAAGAGGAATGACATGGAACTTTTAGCGTACCTATATCATTTAATAACAAATTTTAGAAATAGATTATACGATAAAAAAATCTTTAAGTCTAAAAAAATAGACGATATAGATATTTTTTGTGTTGGAAATATTACAGTAGGAGGGACAGGAAAGACCCCTACTGTACAATATCTAGTTCAAAAGTTTTTAGATGAGGGAAAAAAAGTCGCCATAGTATCTAGGGGGTATAAGGGAAAAAGAAAAGTTGACCCCATGATCGTTAGTGATGGAAAAAACATTTTAGCAACAACAAAGGAAAGCGGGGATGAACCCCTTTTACATGCTATAAATACAAAGGTTCCAATAATTGTAGGCCGGGACAGATATTCGGCCTGTATGTTAGCCAAAAAACATTTTGATATAGATACAATTGTATTAGATGATGGTTATCAGCATAGGAAACTAGAAAGAGACTGCAACATTGTTTTAATAGATGCTACCAACCCATTTGGCGGCGGAAGACTTCTACCTCTGGGGACACTCAGGGAAGATTTAAAACAACTTAAAAGAGCAAACGAATTTATCATCACTAAAGCTGATCTTGTAGATGATAGAGAGATAAAAAAGATTAAAAAATACCT
>CAZUGM010000152.1:2639-5831 GCA_964619915.1 uncultured Fusobacteriaceae bacterium
TACGTTTGAGATTGACACGGACACGGGCTGCAAGCACTTTTGGGCTGAATGGCTTTGAAACATAATCATCAGCTCCGACTCCGAAACCCATGATCATGTCTTCATCTTCCTGGCGGGCGGAAACTATTATTACAGTTATGCTTCTATTGATAAAAAAGATTAAAAAATACCTGTCTAGATATAAGAAAAATATCTCAGTGGCTAAATATGGAGTGGTTTCTCTAAAGGACCTCAAGGGAGACAGAAAACCACTTTTTTGGGTAAACAAAAAAAAGGTATTATTATTCAGCGGGTTAGCCAATCCTCTAAACTTTGAAAAAACAGTGATCTCTCTCATGCCTTCTGCAACTGACAGGATGGATTTTTTAGATCACCACAATTTTAAAGAAAGAGACTTTAAAAAAATAATAAAAAGAGCAGATGATATGGGGGCAGACTTTATAATAACTACAGAAAAAGATATTGTAAAACTTCCGCAAAATTTTCATATGCCTAGAACGTATGTACTGAAAGTAGAATTAACTATGTTAGAAGATAATCTGTTTCAAAAGTAGGAGGAAAAATGTTTCAAATAGACGATATAAGAGAAAAAAATATAGATAAATTTTGCGAAATTTATCTTACAGGTGGAAAATTAAAATTAATTGAAGCTGTCGCAGAAGGGTTAGGAAAAAGATCATACTTTACTATCGATTGTGATGGAACTATTAAAAGAAAGCCAATGAATCATGCTCTCCCACTTATAACAACTATAAATAATGACAACTATAGAGAGATCATAGAGACCCTTTTGGAAAAAATGGTCGATCTGACTCAAAGGGAAAAGATAAAAAAAATTGAAAGGTTGTCTAAATATTCTATGGACACTTTAACTAATAATTTCAATAAAATTATGGCAGGTGGAGATAAGATATTTGGTCTTAAATATGGAAAAGAACTATTTTTAAGAGATAAACAATTATTTTTTAAGATGCTGTTTGACTATATTTTATTGGAAGATATAGATAATGAAAAATCAACTATGGCTTGGAGTTTATACCAGCTGATGAAAGACAATGATTTCTCAGACGAGGTATTTTATGTGGGGATGTCATATATCCTCCAAAAAAGATCTGAATTCAGGGATTTTGAGAGAATAAAAAGTACCGCTTTTACTCCTACTCCTAAGGCAGAAGTAATCAAAGCATCTAAAACTGTAGATTCTTTAGAGATCTCCAGCTATGGGATGATCCTAAATGAATTCACATATGAAAAACAAGATATCTATACAGAGATCTTAAAGGAAAAACTAAAATAATAGCAACGTGACGTTGCATCCAAATAAATACAATTCATGAAATTTATAATTTCCTAGATAATAAAAAACTTAATCACAAATTACACAGATTATAGATATAAAGAGAAGACAATAAAAGGGTGTTTATATATGGATAATAATAAGATTATAGAAAAAATAGGGATTTTCGGGGGAAGTTTTAACCCCATCCATAGGGGACACATAGAGATGGCAGATCTGGCCATTAAGGAACTTGATCTGGATAGACTATATATCGTGCCTGTTGGAACTCCCTGTCATAGGTGTGACAGAAATTTTGTCAGCGGTCGTGACAGAATGGCCATGATAAAATTAGCCTGCTCAAAAAACAAAAAGCTCTACCCCTGCGATTATGAGATCAAATCCCAAGAGGTATCCTATACCTATGATACCCTCCTCAAAATCGCAGACATCCATCCTCATAGCCTCATATATGAAATTATCGGGGAAGATTCAGCAGAGTATCTGACCAGCTGGAAAAATTATGAGGAGATGGTTGATCTCTGTAAGTTTGTTTTTTTCAAAAGAAAGGGCTATAAGTCTACTATTGGTGGACTTCTTACCATTGAAGCCCCGCTATTTGATCTCAGCTCTACCATGATAAGGGAAAAAATAAAAAATAACGAACCATTGGATAAATATATAGTTCCAGAAGTAGAAGAATATATAAGGGTACACCGATTATATAGATAAATTTAAATTTAAATTTTATAAGTAAGTATAAGGGGGCTGAATATGATAATCAAAGAATGTGATACAAAAAAGTAACCAGTGAAAAACCCCGTGGGGGACATGGTCTTATCCACGGAATGCAATATCTCGTAGGAGATGAAATAACCAATAAAATAAAGATAGTTATGGCAAATGACCTTGAGGTAGGAGCTATGATAGGGGAACATTCCCATATAGATGATGAGGAATTTTACTATATCATAGAGGGGAAAGGACAGGTTATCGATGATGGTATTACAAAGGAAGTCGGTGCCGGAGATCTGGTTTATACAGGATCTAACCACTCCCATTCATTGGAAAATATAGGGGATACAAAACTAAAGTTTTTAGCTTTCATAGTTGAAAAGTAGGAATATTACGTTCCGCCCAGTTTCTGTAAATTTCTAAATAAATAAAAAAGAGGATGACTCAAGTAGAAAATCTACTTCTGAGTTTTCCTCTTTTTTTTAGAAAAAATTTGACATGTGGTATATTCAATGATATATTAATCACATAAGAAGTTGTAATCAATATAAAATTATAATAAATACAGAGGAGAGTGTGACTATGAAAAAAGAAAAGGTAGTAGTAATCGGGACAAACCATGCAGGAACTCATTCTATTCTTGAGATAGCTAATAAATATAAAGATACCCATGAGGTAGTTACATATGATAAAAATGATAATATATCGTTTTTAGGATGTGGGATGGCCCTGTGGATTGGTGGAGTAATTGATTCTGGAGATGGACTGTTCTATGCTACTCCTGAGTCGTTGTGTGAAGCTGGAGCAGAAGTTCACATGAAACATGATTTTAAAAATGTGGATTTTGATAAAAAAACTATAGAGATACATGATCTGGAAAGCGGAGAGATGAAAACTGAAACCTATGATAAACTTATCTTTGCCATCGGCTCATGGCCCATCTTACCTCCTTTACCGGGACATGATTTAGAAAACATTATATATGCAAAGATCTTCCAAAATGCACAGGGTGCAATTGAAAAAATAAAGGATCCGTCTATTAAGAAGGTTACTGTTGTAGGAGCTGGATATATCGGAATTGAGTTAGTGGAAGCTTTCAAAGAAAACGGAAAGGAAGTTACTCTGATCAACGATATGGATGTATTAAACAGATATTATGATTCTAATTTCCAAGAGATGAT
>CAZUGM010000153.1:0-5764 GCA_964619915.1 uncultured Fusobacteriaceae bacterium
TAGGAGATTCATCTGCTGTTGAGGCAATAAGTGAATTTCTTTATTCAAACTCAATTGTTGCAGGCGGCTTAGATGAAATATCATAGGCCAGTCTGTTGATTCCCTTAACCTCATTTATGATTCTGTTAGATACTCTTCCTAAGAACTCATATGGAAGGTGTGACCATGTAGCAGTCATAAAGTCTATTGTGTCAGCAGATCTTAATACTGCTGTATATTCATAGGTTCTCTCGTCTCCCATTACTCCTACTGATTTTACAGGTAAAAGTACTACGAAAGCCTGACTTACTTCTTGGTATAAGTTAGCTGCTCTTAATTCTGAGATAAAGATATCGTCTGCTTCCCTTAAGATATCAGCTTTTTCCTTATCTACTTCCCCTAAGATTCTGATTCCTAATCCAGGTCCTGGGAATGGATGTCTGTCGATCATATGATCTGGGATACCTAATTCTCTTCCAACCTTTCTTACTTCATCTTTGAATAGTTCTCTTAACGTCTCTAATAATTTGAATTCCATCTCTTCCGGTAATCCACATACGTTATGGTGAGATTTGATCGTAGCAGATGGTCCCTTTACAGATTGAGATTCGATAACATCCGGGTAGATTGTACCTTGAGCTAAAAAATCTGCATCTTTCATCTTTTGTTTTTGCTCATCGAAGATTTCGATAAATTCATGTCCGATTATCTTTCTCTTAGTTTCAGGATCTGAAACTCCCTTTAATTTGTTTAAGAATCTGTCCTCTGCGTCTACACTCTCTATATTCATATGGTAGTGTTCCCCATAAGTTTTCATTACTTTTTTAGCCTCATCTTTTCTCATAAGACCTGTATCTACGAAGAAACAACTTAATTGATCTCCAATAGCTTTGTGGATAAGTACCGCAGCTACCGATGAATCTACCCCACCAGATAGAGCTAAGATTACCTTCTTATCTCCTACAGTTTCTCTTATCTCCTTTACAGTCTGCTCTATATAGTTACCCATAGACCAGTTTTCCTCACATTTACATACATCAAATACGAAGTTTCTAAGCATTTGATGACCATCTACCGAGTGAGTTACCTCAGGATGAAATTGTACATTGTAGATATTTCTTTCAGCATTGTATAGTGTAGCTATAGATGAATCTGTATGAGCTATCTTTTCAAATCCTGGAGCTATCTTTGTAACGTGATCCCCGTGAGACATCCATACCTGGGTATTGTCCTCTATTCCAAAGAAGAAAGGAGACTTTTTATCGTCTATGATTACTTCGGCTTTTCCAAATTCCTGCTTATCTGCCTTGGCTACTTCTCCTCCTAATAGGTGCTGAGTAAGCTGCATTCCATAACAGATTCCTAGGATAGGTATATCTAAATCGAACATTGCTTTATCTACTGTAGGAGCTCCCTCTAAATATACAGATGCAGGTCCTCCAGATAGGATAATTCCCTTTGGATTTCTAGCTTTTATCTTTTCTAAATCTTCGAAATAAGGAACGACCTCGGCATAAACACCCATTTCCCTTACTCTTCTCGCAATCAATTGGTTATATTGAGAACCAAAATCTAAAATAACTATACTATTCTGTTTCATTTCATCCTCCTATAATAAAAAAAACTCCATATAAACAAGCTCTCTGTATCTACAGTGAACCTATCCAAATAGAGTCTATGTTTTTTAAAGCTTAGACTTTGGGCTAGAATTCATTCATAGATACTAATTTAAGGTTAGTCGTAGATACACCGGACCGTATTACCGATTTATATGAGTTATATTAATAATAAATTTAAAGAATATTACCACGTATTTTCGCAGTTGTCAATATCTTAACAAAATTTAATTTTTGTATTATTTAAAGGTGAAACTATCTTTCTATCCCGTCCCTTGCCATAACTCCACTGTTATAATAGTGTTTTATCTCCTTCATCTCTGTCACCAGGTCTGCCGCTTCTATAACTTCCTTAGGAGCATATCTCCCGGTCAATACCAGTTCCGTCTCCTTTGGCTTGATCTTCATCAGGTGCAGGATCTCTTCCACGGTAATCAAATTAAAATATGTAGACACACAGATCTCATCCAATACAACCAAATCATATTTTTTACCGAGCAAGATCTTTTCTACTTTTTTATATCCTTCCTTGGCTTTGGCCAGGTCTAGATCGGTCACATGTTCAGGTGATATGATACAGTTTTCTGTCCCAAATCTTTCTACCGATACCCCTAATTTTTCCAGGGTATTCAGTTCACCGTATCTCTGCCCCTTCATAAACTGCCCCATGTAAACTTTTAATCCATGTCCCAATGCTCTTACCATAAGTCCCATACTTGCTGTTGTTTTTCCCTTCCCGTTACCTGTGTATACGTGGATATATCCCTTCATTTTTTTTCTCTCCCTCTAAAGTTTCTATTATTTCCTCAATGATCTCATCTGAAGATAGCCCCGAACTCTGGAGAGCTCCCTCCTAAATATTTTGAATTGCTGAATATCTATTTTAAAGAAAAACTGACCTTTAGATCAGCTTTCTTTAAAACTATATAATTTATTGATTTTCTACTTTTTTTACAATCTTGGAGATTACAGTATTTAAAGATTCGTATGCTGCTCCTGTTTTTTTAGAAAAAATATACGGTTTTCCCTGATCTCCTGTTTCCACCATCTCCGGAGTCAGTGGTATTTTTCCTAAAAAATCTACATCCATATCTTTGGACACCTTCTCCCCTCCCCCGCTTTTGAAAATATCTATCCTTTCATCACAATGAGGACATATAAATCCACTCATATTTTCCACTATTCCCAAAACCGGCATATTTACCAATTTAGAAAATTTTATAGATTTTCTGGAGTCTAAAATAGCTACATCCTGAGGAGTTGTTACTATTACACTTCCATCTACCGTCCCCAAAGTCTGGGCAACAGTGAGAGATTCATCCCCTGTTCCGGGAGGCAGATCTACTACAAGATAATCTATATCTCCCCAGTTTACATCTCCTAAAAGCTGTTTTATTGCACCTGTTTTTGCAGGACCCCTCCAGATAATGGGATTATTGGAGTCTCCCAAATAAAAACTCAGTGAAACTACCTTTAAATTTTCATTGATTTTCAAAGGTTCCCTCAGTGAAGGCAGTCTTTTCCCTTCCACTCCCAGCATGATGGGGATATTGGGCCCATGCAGATCTGCATCCAAAAGACCTACTTTTTTCCCAGACATGGCAAGACCATAGGCTATATTTGTGGAAAGGGTGGATTTTCCTACACCTCCCTTTCCGCTCATTACAACTAACTTATGTTTTATTCCTGTTATATTTTCCTGTATCCTGGCATCTTCCTCTTTGATTTTTTTCATTGTTTCTGGATCCATTGTTAAAACATCTCCTTTTTTATATTTAATTCTATCTAAAAAAAACACCTCTAAAGTATTGTGCATATGCACGACATGAATATACTCCTATTTAAAAAATTTGTCAATAGATAACCGATAGAAATAGGGTATTGGTTTGTAAAAAGATCAATTATATGCTAATATTAATGGTAGTTTAAAGTGGAAAAGTCCGTTATTTTAAAGGCATTCACTAAAGTAAAGAGTTCAATAAATAATTTAAATAAATAAAATATATGGAAGGTGGGTAAATGAAGATAATTTCAATTTTAAATCAAAAAGGTGGAGTAGCTAAGACTACATCTACTCAAAATATAGCCGCAGGCTTGCACGCTCTGGGAAAAAAAGTTTTAACTATCGACTTTGATCCCCAAGGAAATCTGACCTCTGGTTTTGGTCTGGACAAAAGAAATCTAGACTATACAGTATATGATCTCCTAAAGGCTAAATCCTTTGGAGCAAGCAAATTAAATTTTGATGATATAGTTGTAGAAACTTCATTTGCCGATATTCTTCCAACTAATATTAAGATGTCAAAGGTCAATTTAGAATTAGGAGGAGTTCCCGGGAAGGAAAGTTTACTGAAAGAAATTTTAAAGGATGTATATGGATATGACTATGTTCTTATTGACTGCCCTCCCAGCTTAGACACCCTTACATTCAATGCTCTTATGGCATCCCACGAGGTATATATTCCTGTTCAGACAGAATTTTATGCCCTGGAAGGGATCGTAGAACTTATGGATACTATAGATATCGTTACCCAGAGGATGAACGATGATCTTAGAATTGGAGGGATCTTTGCTACCATGGTAGATTCCAGATCGAAACTTCATATAGAAGTTGTGGGACAGCTGAAGGAATTCTTTGGAGATAATATGTTTAAAACTTTGATCAGAAGAAATGTAAAGGTAGCAGAAGCATCTTCCCACGGACTGAGCATCTTTGATTATGCTCCTAGAAGTAATGGAGCCAAAGATTATAAAGGTCTTTGTATGGAAATAATTGAAAGGGAGGAGAGTTAATGAGTAGATTAGGGAATAATCCTCTGCTTAGCAGGGGGCCGAAAAAAGAAACTATTGAGATCCCCAAGGAAAAGATAGTAAAACAATATGGAAGAATGGTTCATATGCGTCATGAACTTTTAGACCAGGTTGATTTTGAGGATCTGACATTTATAAACAGACTTTCCATGGATGATTCTGAATTAAACGAACTAAAGGAAAGTATCAGTGCTGTGGGACTTCTGAATATAATATATCTTCAGGAAAAAGAAGAGGGTAAATTTAGGATTATCAGTGGTCTTCGAAGAGCCAGTGCCATAAAGGAACTCTATACAGAAGAGAAAGAAGTCAAAGCAAAGGACAGAGTGGTTATATTTGATAAAAATACTCCATACAGCCTTTTAGACAGCATCTCTATCGATGAAAATTTAAAGAGAAAAAACTTAACCTTACTGGAGCAGTCCTATAAATTCAACAAGGAAGCTGCCAGAAAGGATAAATCTATTGAAGATATAATAACCGGTTATAATATCAGTAAAAAGACCTATTACAGGATAAAAAATGCCATTAACTATCCCATGGAGATCAGGGAAATTATAGAAGTTTTAGGAGCAGATAAGGCTGAACTATTAAATAAAGTTGTCAATAAGCTAAAATCGGAAAAGACTACAGCTGACATTGTAAAAGAATATCAGGATTTTAATAGGGACGAATTGAGAGACCTGTTAAAAAACTTAAATGTATCGGAAAAGCCAAAAAAGATATCTATAAAATATACTGCCAAGGGATTTAATTTTTCTGTAAAGAAAAAAGTTCCTTCAGAAGTTAAAGAGTATTTTGAAAAAATTAAAGAGATGATGGAAAAGGAAGATTATACTTTTATAAAATAAGCTTCACTGGATCCAATTAAGCTTAAATTAAATTTATATATCTTTGATTTTTCAAAATTAAGTTTATAAACGATTAAAATAAAAGCAGGTGATTAGATGAGTACAATAAAATTTATACCCAGAGATCCTATTAAACCTATCTTTGCAATAAAAACCTCTCCTACACTGCACAAGGTTTTAGATACTCTTTCTGATGAAAAAGAAAAATTAAATCTTGTAAAAAATGTCTTAGGGATAAATCCCAAAAGGGTCGTGGGATTAAAAAATGTCCTGGATGAAAAGAAAAATAATGGAACTATCGTTATAATATATGATTATATCTATGAAAAAATCATGCCGAAATATGATATTCCCTGTGACGAGGATGGTTTTTTTAAATTTAAGATCTATGATATGGATTTTAATACAGATATCAACATTGAAGATCTGCTAAAAAGATAAAAATTATTTCAAAAGAGTATCCCTCTGTGGATACTCTTTTTTTTTGTCGTATTTAGATTATAATCT
>CAZUGM010000154.1:0-5762 GCA_964619915.1 uncultured Fusobacteriaceae bacterium
TCCGTAAAAGTCTACTTCTACATCTACAACTCTACAAAGAGCCTCGAACTTGTCTCCATCTCTTACTTCAAAGTAAATTTGTTCTGTATTCTTAGTTGTAAGCTCAGTAGCTTTAACTCTCATTACTTCAAATTCACCCATATATTTTTTAGCTACTTTTAAAATTTCGTTAGGCATAGTTGCTGAGAAGAATAACATCTTCTTATCTTCGTTAGTTGCTGCTAAGATAGTTTCGATATCTTCTACGAATCCCATGTTTAACATCTCATCCGCTTCATCTAAGATAAAGAAATCTAAGTTATCTATTGCTAAAGTTTTTCTTCTGATATGGTCTTGTACTCTTCCTGGAGTTCCAACTACGATATCTACTCCTCTTCTAAGAGTTCTGATCTGCTGGTCCATTGCTTGTCCACCATATACTGGAAGTACTTTTAATCTTCTTTCACCTTTTAAAGAGTTGATCTCTTCAGCTACCTGGATAGCTAACTCTCTTGTAGGAGCTAAAACTATTGCCTTTACTCCTCTTTTGTTCTCGTCCATCTTTTCTAAGATAGGTAATGAAAAAGCTGCCGTTTTACCAGTTCCAGTTTGTGCCTGACCGATTACGTCTTTTTCACCGTTAAGAAGGGCTGGGATAGTAAGAGCTTGTATTGGACTTGGCTTTTCAAATCCTTTTTTTTCTAAAGCTGCTAAGGTCTTATCCGACAATCCTAATTTTTTAAATTCTACCATTTTTTCCATAGTTCACATCCTTATGTTTTATTAAGGCAGGATCAAATTTTATGCTATATATAATGTTTTAACAAACAATTTATTCCATACGTGGGTATTCATTCGATCTTAAAATCAATACAATTTGAGTCCACCTTTATTTAAATTAACATCATAGTGTAACATATTAATTGAAAAAATGCTAATATTATTTCAAAAAGTGTATGTTTTCCGTCTTTTCCTTTTCCGAATTCCGAATAAAAAAAAGAGACCTCCATAAATCGGAAAATCTCTTTTTTCTATATTTTTTTATTTCTATATATTCATTATCTCCACTACTGTCAGCATATGATCACTTAAACGTCTATAATGGTTTAACATATCCATATGTCCTGTACTCAGCATCGGTCTTTGTTTTTTATCACTACCCATTCTCTCTAGATGACCTTTTCTTGCTTTTCTATACATATTAGTAATTTCAGTAGATTTTTTTACAGCTTCTATTGTTATATCTACATTATTTGTTACATATGCATTGTTTACCAATTCAAAGAACTCTACTACTGCATTGTGAAGTCTAAAAAGATCTTCTTTTTTATGCTTATTGATAACTAAATCATTTTCTTTTAATCTGGCATATACCTTCATAATTCTTTCAGCATAGTCAGTTAAAGACTCATATTGATCACAGATAGCTATATTTTTTCTCGTAACCATAACTAAGTGTTGTTCTATATCCAATCCCAAAATTTGTGAGTTTAATCCAGCTACTTCACTTTGAACCATATCTACTTTTTCTTCAATCCTAAATACCTCTGCTATCTCATCAGAATTTTTGGGTAAATTATTTTCTATAACAGCTTTAACTTTCTCTAATGCCAACTTAATATCCTCACCGATAGAGGCTACCTCTGCTTTAGTTTGCTCAATAGCTAAAGTAGGCGTTTCCAACATCCTTATATCCAAGTGTGTATATTTTTTTGCTTTTACCTCATCATCTGGGATTATTTTCTTCAAAAAATTAGCCAGAGGTGTCAATAAGAATATAAATAAGATTGCATTGGTAACATTAAATACCGTATGAGCTGCCGCTAAGAAACCACTTATATTCACACCAGGATTTACAATATGTCCTATCATATTAGTATATATTCCATATATCGGAAGCACCCATAAGAGTCCGAATATATTGATAATTGTATGGGCATAAGCTGCTCTTTTGGCATTAGCCTTTGCACCAAACGATGCTAAAAATGCCGTAATAGTAGTTCCGACATTCAGTCCCATTACTATGGCTACACCAGTTTGCGCATTGATCAGCCCTTGACTGGCTAACATTATAGTAATTCCCAGAGTAGCTGCCGAAGCCTGTACTATTGCAGTTAAGAACGCTCCTACCATAGCTACTAAGAATGCACTACCTATTCCTGTTACATGGAATTTTTGAAACATTTCAACAAATTCCGGCATAGCTCTAAGAGGTTCAAATCCATTTTTCATAAGTTCCATTCCAAAGAATATTAAACCTATTCCCATCATTAATTTTGATTTTTCTTTACCTTTTTCAGTTTTGGCGAACATCCCCAAAATAGCCCCAAACCCGGCTAAAGGCAGCCCGTATTTACCTACCTTTAAAATAAGCAGCCAACCTACAGCAGTAGTTCCTATATTAGCCCCTAAGATAACACCTAGAGCCTGAGTCAGGTTCATTAAACTTGCATTTACAAATCCAATTACCATAACCGTTGTTACAGATGATGATTGGACTAAAATTGTAATTATAATTCCTACTATAACACCTAAAAACCTGTTTTTAGTTACTATTGCAATTACATTTTTTAATTTATCTCCCGCTACCTTTTGCATTGCATTGGCCATATTTTCCATTCCATATAAGAAAATTCCTAATCCACCAATTACATTCAACATTATATTCAACGCATTTTCCATTTGTTTGCTCCTCTAAATAATTATTTTTACATGCTTTTACACAGCCTTTACATGCAGTTTACAAGACTTTTACACAGCCTTTGAAATTATACAATAACACCTGTAAAAAGTCTAGAAAAAAAGAGCACCTAAGTGCTCAGAATCTATATTTGCAGCCAAATGTGATTTTTGTTGAACTATACAAACTTTTTTGATCTTGCTGATATATCCCTATATTTTCATAATTATATCTACCATACAACATCTCCAGCTCAGTGTTTTTAAAAGCAACCCCAACACCTATCCCATAATTTACCCTCTGTGCTAGGTCATCTAAAACTCGATCAAAGGCTATGTCCTCTCCTTCAACTAAGTTAACTCCTGCCGAAAATAAATAATAGGGAGAAGTTTGGTCTTCTGGATCCAGTAAATATTTTAGTTTTGCATAATAAGGTATTATTTTTGTATTGACTCCTACATTTATATAAGGTTCTTCCCCTGTTTCAAATTCTAACCTCTTATAAAACTCTGCCGGGATCCCTACTCCTCTCTCTATCATAGAAAGGAGAGAATCTTCTTCCTCTATTTTTATTATTCTGCCCTCTAGAGAAGGGAGAGGGGCTCTGCCAAAACATACTCCATAATATAAAAATATCAACAGAATACAATTATATTTTGTTAAAATAATAATCGACTCCTATGGAGTTTTCCAAAGATAACAGGGTCTCCCCCTCTTTGAAAGTATATTCCTCCAAAAGAATATATTTTATGCCCTCCTCCTCATAGGTATATCTAAATTCCAGATCATTGACTTTTTTTCTGTTCACAGAATCAATTTCAAATTTTATATCTTTTTTAAAAAATTTCTTTAGGAGTTCTCCATCTTTTCTATCTAATTTACACGGGAAACTATCTTTTTTCATCAATATTTCTAGAAATTCTTTTTTCATAAAAACACCCCAATAAATTTATTCTTGATATCTAAGTATTACATATTTACTTTAACTTTCCTTTTATATTTTTTTCTTTTCCCCAACTTCCTCTAAAAAATTATTGATTTTTTCATTTTCCCTTTTATTTACCATATGTCTTCTTACCTTCATAGTTCCTGTGTAGGTTTGATCCTCTACAGTAAATCTAGGGATTAGCAATATATCTCTCGGTTTTTGGTAGGAAACCAGGTGACTTGTCAATCTTTTTACCTCACTTTTCAATAATATATTCAATTCACTTTCATGTACTTCATCATAATTTTCAGGGACTGTCAGACACGCATATAAATTTTTACACCCGTCTCCTATAACCATTACATCATCTATAATATCTGATTTTTTCAATTCATTTTCAATAAATTCCGGGTGGATATTTTCACCGCCCTTTAAGACTATCATATTGGTTTTTCTACCACTTATATATAGTTTTTCATCTTTATAATAACCTATATCTCCGGTATGAAGCCAGCCATCCTTTATCACCTTGGCACTTTCATCACTGTGATTCCAATATCCTTTCATGACACAGGCCCCTTTTAAAAGCAGTTCTCCCTTGAGACCCTTCCCTGTATTTTCTGTTTCATCTAAAAATGTGAAATCTCCAAGAGGATGATCTAAGAGCCACCCCAACAAGTTCCCTGAACTTCCATAGCTATAGTTTTTTAAACTATCCACACTGACAACTGGTGATGTCTCAGACAAGCCATAGCCCTGCATCACAGGCAGCCCTAAATAACCAAAATATCTTTGCAGATTTATGTCAAGTGCTGCACCTCCAGAGATAAACTCTCTGAAATTTTCTCCAAAAAAAGATCTGATTTTCATCAATAATTTTTCATCCAAGATATCATAGATCTGTCTATATTCTTCATTGGGAATAAAATCATATCTATCCCCCTTTACAAGTGGTGCAATTTGTAATAATTTTTCATAGCCTTCCACAGCTTCTGATCCGGAATTTTTTATCTGCTTTTCTATATTCCCCTTGATCATCTCCAATATTCTCGGTACAGCCAGTATTATAGTGGGTTTAAACAGAGGGATGTTCCCGATAAAATTTCTCTGGGTCTCTGTGAATCCTAAGCTCAATCCACTGCTTATAGCTCCTACAACTTCTACAGCCAGGGAAAAACTATGCCAATAGGGAAGAATTGAGTAGAGGCAGTCAGAGGCAGTTAATTCTTTTATTTCAACCATAGATCTTCCATTGTTCACCAGATTTTTATGGGTAAGCATCACACCCTTTGGATTTCCGGTAGAACCACTGGTATATATGAGAGCTCCAGTATTCTCTGAATCAATATCATTTCCTTCTTTATAACTTGAATTTTCAGACAATTCATCCAATTTTTCCAAAAGAATAACCCTTGCTTCTGGATAGGCCTTTTTAATCTTATCCTCCAATGAAGAAATTGTTAAAATAACTTTAGGAGTAGAATCTTCCAGTATAAACTTTAATTCTATTTCCCTGCTGTTTTCATTTATAGGAACAATTATTCCCTCTGCCATCCATACTGCGTAGAGGGATTTCAATTGTTCTATAGATTTAGGAGTTATTATTCCTACTCTGTCTCCTTTTTTTATCCCTATTTCTGTAAGATAACCAGACCATTTTAAAACTTCTTCTATTATTTCATCATATGTATAATTTTTCAAAGCTGATTTTACAAATATATCATTTCTATATTCTCCTCTTGCTCTCAATATACATTCTTTTAATGTTTTCATCTCTAAATTCTCCTACTTTTTTTATTTAGTATAGATTTAACATACAATTACTATCAAAACCATACATTCAATTATAGCAGATTTTAAAAGTAAATTAAAATCTAAATTTTAAAGGATTTTAGTAATTTTTCTATATCTATTATAATATAGAAATATTTCTACCTGTATTGGAACTAACCTTATATAAAAAATTATTCTAGCCAATCTGGAGGTATCATTATGAAAAAATGGATGGATCATATATCGGAAGTGGAGATCAAAACTATTGAGAAAGTTCCAAATCATGAAAATTACTATACTTATTGTGACAAGCATGATATCCGCCATCTGGTAGATGAGGAGAAGGAACTATGTTTTGGAAAAGAGATTGAAATTTTTGCCAATGGGGATTATGCCGTCACT
>CAZUGM010000155.1:0-5697 GCA_964619915.1 uncultured Fusobacteriaceae bacterium
AAAATATAAAACCTATTGTACTTCGGGAAGAGAGGAAGGCTGAATTTATAGAAGCTTACAATATATATTCTAAGAAAGGCTGTTAAACGCAGCCTTTTTTCTATATATACTAATTTATTTCATGGTATATTAATTTAAATCTATTGAAACACCCTATGAAGAGAGAGTCTTTAAAAGATTTAAGCTAATAAAAATAATTTATGATATAATTTCGATTCAAATAAAAATGAGGTGAAGAATTAATTATGTATACATTTAAAGATTTAGGAATAAAGAGAGAATTTGTTGATTGTCTGAAAAAAAGCGGGATTAAAACTCCTACTCCTATACAGGATATGAGTATAGAAGCAATACTGGATAAAAAAGATATTATAGCAGAAGCACCTACAGGAACCGGGAAAACTTTAGCCTTCCTTCTGCCTATGATGAACACGATGAAGCCTAATAACAGCGGGATTCAAGGAATTATTATAAGTCCTACAAGGGAGTTAGCTATACAAATATCTGAAGAAGCCCAGAAGATAAACTGTAATAAGGTCAATATTCTGACTATATATGGGGGAAAGGAATATTCTAAGCAGCTGAAAGAAGCAAAGGGTTCAGTAGATCTGATAGTTGCCACTCCGGGAAGGTTAGTGGATTTTATCAACCAGGGATTGGTTAAATTAAATACTTTAAAAACATTGGTTTTAGATGAAGTAGACCAGACACTTCTTATGGGATTTCAAAAAGAAGTAGAAATTATTTTAAATAAAAGCAGTAAAAAAAGGCAGACTCTGTGCTATTCAGCAACTCTCAGTAGTCAGGTAAAAAAAATAGCCTATAGAATTACAAAAGATCCGGTGTTAGTGAAAGTTGAGGATGAAAATAAAAATGATAAGATGAAAAAATATCTGGTAGAGACTACAGACAGGTGGAAGATAGATGCTCTTGCAACTATTTTAAATAAGACTAATCCATTTATGGCTATTATATTTTGCAGAACCAAGGCCAGGGTAGATAAGATAGAGGCTAAGCTTGAGGAGAGGGGGTATAATGTACAGAAATTACATAGTGATATACCTCAGGTCAAAAGGGAAAAAATCATAAAGTCATTTAAAAAAGCCGAGATACAATATCTGGTAGCCACAGATGTAGCATCCCGTGGGCTGGATATCACAGGAGTAACCCATATATTCAATGTAGATATACCGGAGAAGGCTGAAACATATATTCATCGTATAGGACGTACTGCTAGAGCAGGTGAAGAGGGGGAAACATATCTATTTGTAGATTCAAAAGACAGGAGAGTATTAGAAGAGATTGAATCACTCCTTGGAAAACCATTGGAGAGAGTGGAATATAATGGGGAAAGAGATGTGGTGAATACGAATGATCCTTTAAAAAAGAAATACAATAAGAAAATAAAAACAAGAAGCGGGGAAAGAAAATAAAAAAAGAACTTATCTATTGATTGATATTATTTTTTATCGTTGGGGATTAAATATTTAATTGGTAGATGTTAATTAAAAAAATGTAGGTTTAAAAACTTTTTTTCAGTATAAAATTATTAGAGAGAAATTTATACAGAAGGAGGGGTTACTTTGAAGGAAGGATTTACAGTTAATCTAGGTAATTTACTATTATCCCTATCAGAATCTATAGATATGGCTAATCAAAATTTACCGCAGCATCAATTGAGGACAGCTTTTATTTCGTTAGAATTAGCAAGATACCTTAATTTGGATGAAGTAACTATAGAAAATATATTTGTAGCATCTTTATTGCACGATATTGGGAAAAAAATTAATTCGGAGGAAAGTATAGACTATGAATTGCAGTGTATAAGAGGGCAGTTATTTATCCAGAAGGTGCCGCTATTAAAAGATGCAGCTCAAATTATAAGATATCATTTTTTAGATTGGAAAGACTGGAAGGGGAGTGTTGATAAACCATTGACTATTTCTTCTCAGATCATCCTCCTGGCTAATTTTGTGGATATGATGATCAGCAGGGATAGATATATCCTCCATCAGGTAGATAATATATGGAAAGAACTGGCTAGATTAGAAAACGATATATTAAACAGTAAAGTAGTAGGAGGGTTTAAAGAGATTTCAACCAAGGAGGAGTTTTGGTTTGATCTTACATCTTATAGGTTGTATTCCATCCTTTTGCATGAAGGGCCTCTAAAGAAAAAAGAGATTAATTTAAATGAACTTGCCAGCATGGGAGCTCTCTTTAAAGATGTAATTGATTTTAAATCAAAGTATACAATAACTCATACTACAGGAGTAGCAGCTTGTTCTGAGATGCTGGGAAATTTATTTGGTCTCACAGAATTAGAGATTAAGGTTTTGAAAATTGCTGCTAATTTTCATGATCTGGGTAAATTAATAATTCCAAACAGTATCCTGGAGAAAAAAGGCGAACTTACCAAGGAAGAATTTGAAGTTGTTAAAAGTCACCCCTACTACACCCATCAGATCTTGAGTTCCATAGGCGGATTGCAGCAGATAGTGCAGTGGGCTTCCTATCACCATGAAAGGCTGGATGGAAGCGGGTACCCATTTCATTGTATAGCAAAAGATTTAGATACAGGAGCTAGAATTATCGCAGTTTCAGATATATTTATTTCCAGGATGGAAAGAAAATCATACAGGAATGAGATGGGCAGAGACGAAATATTTGAGGTGATGAAAAAAATGGGGCGGAATAACTTTATAGATATGAAGTTTGTAGACCTGTTGTTTGATAATTATCAGATTATAGTGAACTATATACATATTAAACAGGAAAAAACTTTGGATTTTTATAGAAATTATATGGAGCATACTTGGAAAGAAGAGGATCTATGTTAAAAAAACAAGCTGACTTTAAAGAAATTTCTTTAAAGTTCAGCTTGTTTTTTTCTGATAAATTGTACCCATAAGGGGCATAATCAAGATACTACCTATCTGGATGCAACGTCACGTTGCTAAAAATATCCATAGATTCCATAGATCTGGATCATCAATTTTTTAAATTCCTCTAACTCATCAAAGGTATTGATAATATTTAATCTGCCGCCACTGTCATCTAAAATATAAATTGTAATGTCTTTTTTTAAATTATTTTCCATAGTGACCAGCAGTCTGTCCAATTCCAAATAATTCTGGTCATAGAGTAATTTTTTTATGTCTTTAATTTTTAAATTCAACGATGGTTCCTTATCTTTTGATATAAGTTCTATGAATATTTTTTAGAGTCTCTATCCTACACTCAGCATAGTGAGAGGCAGCAGAATGGGTAGAGATGCCCTGCTCCTTGGAGATCTTATAGATCTCTAATAACCTATTATAGATTAATTCAGAATCATGAAGTGCATTAACTCTGTTATATCCTTTGATTTCATAGTAAACGTTGATCAATCCAGCAGCGTTGATAACGTAGTCTGGAGCATAAACTATACCTTTTTCTCTTAAAACATCAGCATGTGAGTCTTCTTTTAAAACGTTGTTTGAAGATCCGGCAATAGCTTTACATTTAAATTGAGGGATAGTCTCGTCATTGATAACTCCTCCAAGTGCACAAGGAGCGAATAAATCAACATCTAAACCATAGATATCATCTGGAGCAACGAATTCAACTTCAGGATGCTCAGCTTTCATTCTAGCGATATGCTCTTCATTTACTTCAGTGAAGTAGATTTTTTTAGCTTTTTCTTTAGTATAAGTATCAGTTAAGAAATCATATCCTAATAAGTATTTGATTAAGAAATAACCAGTTTGTCCTGCACCTTGTACAGCGAAAGTTTTGTCAGCAACAGAGTCAGAACCGAAAGTTTCCTTTAAAGTAGCTTTTAATCCTGCGAATACTCCCCATGCAGTAACAGGTGAAGGGTTTCCACTCTTACCAGGTAATCCAACAACGTGGTCAGTTTCCATAGATAGGAATAACATATCTTTAGTAGATGTATTAACATCTTCAGCAGTGATATATCTACCATTTAATGATTGAACAAATCTTCCTAATCCTCTGAAGTAAGCTTCAGATTTAACTTTCTTAGGATCTCCAATAAGAACAGTTTTTCCCCCACCAAGATTTAAACCGGCACAGGCAGCCTTGTATGTCATACCTCTGCTGAGTCTCAGTACATCCTCGGTAGCTTCGTCCTCAGTAGCATAATTCCATAACCTGGTTCCGCCTAATGCAGGTCCTAAAGTAGTATCGTGGATACCGGTAATGCCTTTCAATCCAGTAGATTTATCATGAAAGAACACCAATTGTTCATGTCCAAATTTTTCCATATAGTCAAAAATTTTCATAAATACCTCCTAAAATTTATCTGAGAATAAATTTATCTCTATTACTATGATATATCATTTTTTTTAATTTTCAAAAAAATAAAGAAAAAGGAAGTTTTAACTTCCTTTTTTCTCTTTAACTTCTATCTTTTGATATAAGTTCTGTTTATGTTTTTCATAGTTTCCATTCTATGCTCTGCATATTGAGAAGCAGCAACATGAGTAGAGATACCTTGCTCTTTAGCAATCTTGTAGATGTCTAATAATCTGTCGTAGATTAATTCAGAATCATTAAGTGCATTAGTTCTGTTATATCCTTTGATTTCATAGTAAACGTTGATCAACCCAGCAGCGTTGATAACGTAGTCTGGAGCATAAACTATACCTTTTTCTCTTAAAACATCAGCATGTGAGTCTTCTTTTAAAACGTTGTTTGAAGATCCGGCAATAGCTTTACATTTAAATTGAGGGATAGTCTCGTCATTGATAACTCCTCCAAGTGCACAAGGAGCGAATAAATCAACATCTAAACCATAGATATCATCTGGAGCAACGAATTCAACTTCAGGATGCTCAGCTTTCATTCTAGCGATATGCTCTTCATTTACTTCAGTGAAGTAGATTTTTTTAGCTTTTTCTTTAGTATAAGTATCAGTTAAGAAATCATATCCTAATAAGTATTTGATTAAGAAATAACCAGTTTGTCCTGCACCTTGTACAGCGAAAGTTTTGTCAGCAACAGAGTCAGAACCGAAAGTTTCCTTTAAAGTAGCTTTTAATCCTGCGAATACTCCCCATGCAGTAACAGGTGAAGGGTTTCCACTCTTACCAGGTAATCCAACAACGTGGTCAGTTTCCATAGATAGGAATAACATATCTTTAGTAGATGTATTAACATCTTCAGCAGTGATATATCTACCATTTAATGATTGAACAAATCTTCCTAATCCTCTGAAGTAAGCTTCAGATTTAACTTTCTTAGGATCTCCAATAAGAACAGTTTTTCCCCCACCAAGGTTTAAACCAGCACAAGCAGCCTTGTATGTCATACCTCTACTAAGTCTTAGTACATCTTCAATAGCTTCTTCTTCAGTAGCATAGTTCCATAATCTAGTTCCTCCTAATGCAGGTCCTAAAGTAGTATCGTGAATTCCAGTAATTCCTTTTAATCCAGTAGCTTTGTCGTGAAAGAACACCAATTGCTCATGTCCAAATTTCTCCATGTAGTCAAACTTTTTCATTGTTAATCCCCCTTTGAATATATTGTTTCATTTACAAACATTTGATTTGTTAATTTGTCACTATTAGATTTATAATCTATTTTTTTACAAAAATCAAGGCTTTTTTCAAAAAAAATAATGTTTTTTTTGACAGAACACACATGTACTATATTATAATTACTTTATATGTTGTATAGTCCGATAATTTATTT
>CAZUGM010000156.1:0-5667 GCA_964619915.1 uncultured Fusobacteriaceae bacterium
TAATACAGGTATAGTGGCGTGATCTGAAAAAACATAAAACCCCATTTGTGCCAGGATAAGGTTCAGAGTAAGGGTTTTTAAGATAACACTCTTCCCTCCCATATTGGCTCCTGTTAAGATAGTATTACCATTTTTTAATAGGATATCTAATTTTTGAAATTCCTGGTTTTTAACCTTTAAAGTTTCTAAAATTTCTGGATTAAACATCCCGATAAACTCGATGTGTTCACCTATTTTAGGCCTGTTAGCTCCATATTTTATAGCGAGTTTTGCTTTAGCCAGGGTGAAATCAATATTTTTTATTTTGTCGATATCAACAAGGACATCGGAGGTATAAGAGATTAATTGTCTGCTTATATCTATCTTGACTTTGGATTCCTCACAATTTTCTAAAACAACGATCTCTCTTCTCTCTTCTTTGAGTTTTATCTGGAGCTCGTTATCTGTAGTTGAAAAGATTAATTTCTCAATCTCTGATTTTTTATCTCTGATCCGTTTTAATTTTTCTGAATACTCGTTATAGATATGGAAGGTAGGGATTTTTTTGGATCCAGGGTCCAAAATATCTATAAGAGGGCTCAGGTCAATCAGGTGAAAATTCGTTAAAAATATATCGTTTGAAATATTTTTAATCTCCATAAAGAGCATAGTGTTTATCTTCAATGCGAATAACTCAACCTCATCTAAAATTTTTCCTTTTTGAAGGTTTAAAACTATATTTGATATATTTTTTAATTTCATAAGGAGAAGTTCTATCTTCTGGATCTCTTTTTTATTCTCTTGGCATCTTTTTATGAAAAATTCCAAATGGTCGAAAATTTTCTCTAAAGTCTCAGCTTTTTCTATGGGAACAATATCTCTTTTTTTTTGGTTACCATATGGAGATATTGTAGTCAGATTATTTGTGAGATACTCCAACCCAATTTTTTCTCTATTTTTAAGATCAAGGTATCTCATAGTTCTCCTCCTACAACATCTACAACATCTATATCTATAGATGTTTTTAATAGTTTACAAAATTTTTCACTCTCAAATGAATATCCATAAGGGGATGTGGGATTGCAGGTCAAATACAGGAGGTTGATGCTGTCCAACACCTCCAATCTGACTGGTATCATAGATAATTTATGATACATATTAGAATCTATAAAAATTTTTGTTCCATCTTCTATGACTATCGTAAAACTTTTAAACAACTCTCTATTTTGTATGATAGATTCTATCAATCCCTTGGATACAGCACCTCCTAAAACTAAATATTTATGATCAGGTTTGACTGCATCGACTATCTCCCTATGGGAATTAAGGGAAGTAGGGAGGTCTAAGACCTCGATATTTGATTGGGTATCTATAAACCCGATCCTTCCCATATTTAATATTTTTCTGGTTAAATGTGCTATTTTATCAGAACATTTTGGTAACTGTAACATCTTTACGTTATGACTGCTTTCCTCCACTACTTTTGTAAGATCAGGGGAAAAACTAGCTCCAGTAGCCAATATAGCGGCTTCTGAAACTAAATTTCCTGCACTGCCTTTTCGACTCAGTGCACCGTCGATAAGAACTAAATCACATCCAAAATCTAACATAAGATCTCTGACCTTTATGAGGGCTGAATTGTAGGAGGGTCCGGCCACATCTACAAATCCATTGCTGAGTGCCCTCATGATTATTATTTCCCCCATAGGAGTGGAGATCCCTGTGGCAGCTAAAATTTCCTTGGTTATATCACATTTACAGAGTAAATTTTTAGCTGTGGCAATCAGGCTGCCCTTCTCCACATAGATCTTAGGTTTATATGTGTTGGTTACTCTGTCACAGTCTTCACCATCACGTCCGATAGAAGTGAGGCCGATAACCTTGGTCCCCTTTAAATTTTTCAGGATATAATTTAAGGTGGTAGTTTTCCCTGAGTTCTTCTCCATCCCTATAATAGATACACTACTATAGGGGAAAAGGGAGGTGATCATCTTTTTAGTGTTCATTTCTGATGTGTCTGTCCAATACCTTAGGCTCAATAGCTAGTTGTTTACCATCTAATAGTTTAGCTATTCCAAGGTGTTTTCTCTCTTCCTGACAGTGTTTGCAGTCACATCTATCTTCATATGGTTTTGGTTCTGTATATGTTGTGATAACTCCTTCAAAGTTTCTAAGAACAACTCTTTTTGGACTTTGAGAGATAATATATTGAGGCATAACCGGAGTCTTACCTCCACCACCAGGAGCGTCTACAACAAATGTTGGGATTGCATATCCAGATGTGTGTCCACGAAGACCTTCGATGATCTCAATTCCTTTAGATACAGGAGTTCTAAAATGTTCTAAGCCTACTGACAAGTCACACTGATAGATATAGTAAGGTCTTACTCTTATAGCTACCAGGTCCTGTACTAACTCTTTCATGATATGAGTACAGTCATTTATCCCTCTAAGTAAAACAGATTGATTTCCTAATGGAATTCCTGCATCAGCCATCAATTCACATGCACCTTTAGAAGCAGATGTGATCTCATCTGAATGGTTGAAGTGAGTATTTAACCAAATTGGATGATATTTTTTCAACATATTTACCAGTTCAGGGGTAATTCTTTGAGGTAATACAACAGGAGTTCTAGATCCTATTCTTACGATTTGTACATGAGGGATCTCTCTCAATCTTTTGATGATATACTCTAATTTTTCATCTGAGATAAGCAGAGCATCTCCTCCAGAAAGCAATACATCTCTGATTACAGGAGTTTTAGCGATATAATCAATGGCTGTATCTATCTTTTCCATTCCTAAGGCAGCGTCTGTCTGACCTGCAAATCTTCTTCTAGTACAGTGTCTGCAATACATAGAACACATATCTGTAACTAATAATAACACTCTATCCGGGTACCTGTGAGTAAGTCCTGGAACCGGTGAATCTTCATCTTCATGTAGAGGGTCATCTAGATCAGCATCTGCTTTATGTACCTCAGCAGCTGTAGGAATTGCCTGTTGTCTTACTGGACATTTTGGATTTTTTGGATCGATCAATGTTAAATAATATGGAGTGATTCCCATTCTAAGGATAGAGTTAGCTGTCTTTACTCCCTCCTCCTCTTCTGGTGTCAGGTCAAAATATTTTTTTAAATCTTCTAAAGTTTCAATTCTATTCCTTACTTGCCAATGCCAGTCGTTCCATTGTTCGTCACTTACATTTGGAAATAATTCTTTTCTTCTGCTCTCGTAGTTTAAATTCATCATAATTTTGTTGCCCCCCCCTTTTTATTTTTTATACATATAATTTTTCAAATAAGTTTCTGATAGTTTTAGATTCACGTATGATCCCTAATGTAAGGTCCGCATGTCCCTTGGCATATCCATTTCCTACGATCATTTGTACGTCTTTTCCTACCCCTTCAGCTCCTAAAGCTGCTTTTGTAAACGATGTTGCCATAGAGAAGAAATAAACTACCCCATTGTCCTTTGTAATAAGGATGGATGACATCTCTGTATTAGCTACATTTACATTATTAATAACAACATCACATACGTCTTCCCCTGTGATCTCCTTTACTTTTTCATAAACTTCAACAGGTTTAGTAGCATCAGCTATAATTACATGGTGAGCTAGGTTCATATCCAATATTCTTTTTGCATTTTCTTCACTGTATTCAATTACGATAACTTTACCAGAATCTCCAGCATTTACCATGGCTTGATAGGCACATAAAACACCAGATTTTCCACCTCCGCCGATGATACAAACAGTGTCACCTTTTTTAACTAATCTCTCTACCTGTGCAGGAGCACCAGCTACATCCAGTGCAGCTAAAGCTAATTTTTCAGGAATATCTGTAGGTAAAACAGAGTAGATACCAGTTTCAAATAAGATAGCCTGCCCGTCTATATCAACCTGATCGTTGGATACATTTACATTGTTGATCTTATGGATCTTTAATGGAGTAAGGGACAATGAAACTAAAGTAGCTAACTTGTCTCCTACTTTTAAACTTTTATCAGGGAAATCAGGGCCGATCTCTTTAACAACACCGATGAGCATTCCTCCGGATCCAGTTACCGGGTTTTGCATCTTTCCTCTCTCTCCTACAATCTCATTGATCATAGCAGTCATCTTGTCTATATCTTTATCGCATGCATCCTTTATTTGTGTGAATGATGCTGAATCAATATTTAATGTCATTACATCCAATAGCAACTCGTTATCTTTGATCTTCATTGTATTATCGATTTTCACTGCAGCCTGTGGCATAGTTCCCATAGGTTCTATTACTCTGTGTGTTCCAAATGGACATCCTTTTATCATCTTTTTCCTCCTTTATAATCCTAATATAGCTCTTGCTTCTGCCGGTGTAGCTACTTGTCTTCCAAGCTCCTTGGCGATCCTTACTACTTTGGCTACTAAATCACCGTTAGATTCAGCCAAGACACCTTTTTCCAGATAGATATTGTCTTCAAAACCAACTCTCACATGACCGCCGCTTATAATAGCTGCTGTAGCCAATGAAAATTCAAATCTTCCGAGACCTGCAACTGAATAAGTAGAGCCGCAAGGTAGGCTGTCTCTTAAAAATAAGAAGTCCCTCAGATCTCCTCCGATCCCTCCATTAACTCCCATTACAAAGCTAAAGTGCATAGGGGATTTGATGAATCCTTTTTTATTTAACCTGACAGCCATCTCAATCATAGATTTGTCAAAACATTCCAGTTCAGGTTTGACACCTCTCTCTATCATCTTTTCACCGAATTCTTTGATGGTGTTTTCTGTGTTGGTAAAAACTTCGTCTCCGCCGAAATTTAAAGTTCCGCAATCTAGTGTTGCCATCTCAGGATGTAATTCTGTAGGCTGTAACCTCTCTGCATTGGTCATCCCCACAGCCCCGCCGGTAGAAGGTTGGATAATAACATCTGGACATTTTTCCTTGATAGCGTCTATACATAGTTTGAATCTTTCTTTGGATTGGGTAGGAGTACCGTCATCCTCTCTCACATGAAGGTGTATGATACTGGCTCCCTGTATATATGCTCCATATGCTTGCTCTACAATCTCTTCTACAGTATAAGGAACGTTAGGGTTGTGCTCCTTAGTAACTTCAGCCCCGCATATGGCAGCTGTTATGATTAACTTTTCCATCTCTCTCCCCCTAATTTCTTTGTTTATCTTTAGGTGTAACACAAGTTCCAGTGGCTCTGCAGACAACAATTGGTTCCTCTAAGACTTCACAGGCAGAATCACTGATATCAAATCTGGGAACGATAACCTTTCTGGCTTCAAATACCATCCTTCTGGATGTGTTCCCGACTTTTTCTATATGACCTACGGCTTCGATGAAATCCCCTACATATACTGGAGCCATGAACGCAACGTTGTCATAGGCTTTAAATAATCCCTCGTCTCCATCTTGTCTGATTAGGAGTTCGGTAGCTACATCTCCAAATAAACCCAGCATTCTGGCACCATCTACTAAGTTACCCCCATAATGAGCGTCGTGGGTACTCATCCTCAATCTAATCATCACTTCTTTCACAACTTATTCCCCCTTTTTTTATTTTTTTGCATCAAAAAAACACCTATCTATGGTTTTAGACAGAAAATTACCAAGAACTAAAAAGAAATAGCTCTCCACAACTAAAGTTGTGACAGTCAAGATGGATTTTCCCATATTAACCAAGGTCAGT
>CAZUGM010000157.1:0-1809 GCA_964619915.1 uncultured Fusobacteriaceae bacterium
AAAACAGAGGAGAAGTAAGATAAAGATAATAACAGAGGGAAATAAAGAGAAGTTCGGGGTAGGCAGCAGTATAGACGGGAGTTCAGAGGAAGACGAAACTAGTATAAGTGGAAGTTAAGAATAAAAATATATATAATTAAAGCTATAGGCTGGGAACCGAAAGAGAGTGTTCCCAGCCTTTTTATTTCCCCATTAGAAGGAAATAAAAGTGAATGAATGTATATATATTATTATTATTATTAAATAGAAGAGCTGTGAGGAGGGGTGAGGGATGAGAAGTTATAAGATGTGGATTTTACTTATTTTATTGAGTGTGGTTAGTTTTAGCGAAGAAATTGAGGATCCTAAGAATAATTCAATAGGGGTTTGGGTATCGAGTATAGGAGTTGATAGAGATGATCCAGATACAGATATACTAGAGTTAACGTTAAAATCAAGAACAGGTGAAAAATTTGAAGAAATGGATAGACTTATACTTAATGCTTTTCAACTAGTAAATGGATTAAATGAGGTATCCTATGATAGCGTTTCTTCAACAAAAGTAGAAGGTTCTGATACAATTGAAAAACCTAAAATTATAACGGAATGGTATGTAGGGATTGATTTAGGTTTTAAGTTGGGAGCTGAACCGATAACACTAAATGGAACGGTACTAGTAGAAGATCTTGTCGATGGAAATCAACATGCAATAGATGGAAAAAAACTTTCCTTTGGACCATTTGAAATAGCTCCAAACGACAAGACAGAGCTTAGAATATATGAAAAACTCAGTGATTTAGAGAATTGGGTAAATAGTACTACAAGTCCAGAATCTGAAGATATAACAGATAAAATACCAGAAAACGGTATAACAGTAATAGATGACTCAGGAAAAGTATGTATCTTTACAAAGGGAGGTCCAGGATCGTTTGAAGAGAATCCTGGGGTATATGCTCTAGTATCAACTGATGGAGGAGCAAAAATAGAAAAGTTAAAGGTTAAAAAAAATGGTGGGACTGAAGAAACATTAATTGTTCCTTATCTAGGGGGTTCAGAGTCAGTGATAATGAAAATAGGTGGGTTTGAAAGCGATAAAATAAATACTATAACAATAAGACCTGTAAGTATCTATGGAATAGAAGGTGACGAAGTAGAACTTGATTTTTTAATAGACACACAGATAAATACAGTATATTTAGAAGGTGGAATTATAGGGGAACTAAAAAAGGATGTCGATGGGGAAAAAAAAATATTTGTGGAACTATCAGAGTTGAAAGAATTATCAGGAGTGGCAAGGTATAATTATGTGTTTACAGTAGTGGAAAAAACAGCAACAGATGGAGAAGTTAGTGTTAGTGGAGAATCTTCTTTTCAACCCTCTAAAGATTCGAATCTTGGTACAGTTAAAATCCCTATAAGTGATTTTATAGACGGTTCTAAAGGCACACTCCTATTTACTGTCTATGACAAACTAGGACATGAAAAAACCTTTGAAAAAACTTATTTTATTCCAGAACAATCTGAAATAAAGGCTACAGTAAAAGGAGAAGCAAAACAAAGAAGGAGTAAGATCAAGTTAATTTCTGAAGGGAACAATGATAAATTCGGAGTGGATAACAGTGTAGATACGAGCAGCGAATAAAAAAAGAAAAAAGAGTTAATGGGACCTGAGGGGTGGAAAAAAAAATGATTATAATATAATATATAAGGAGCAGTAGCACTTCCTATTCCATTATTTAAATAAAGAGAACCATCTCCTCTTAAATCTAAAAGAGTGCCATATCATAAATTTCTAACTAATAAAGAATAATCATCTTGATTAATTCCAGA
>CAZUGM010000157.1:1819-5624 GCA_964619915.1 uncultured Fusobacteriaceae bacterium
AAATGATTATAATATAATATATAAGGTATAGAAAAAATTAAGTAATCATGCGAACAGAGGGGAAAACTATGGTGGTAGTGAAAAGGCGAAAGGGAATCGGAGAGATCTTGGTAGAGAAAAAATTGATAACAAGGGATGGCTTGGAAAGGGCATTGGAAGAACAGGAAAAAACCGGGGAAAAACTGGGAGAAATTTTAATAGAACTGGGGTATTTAGATGAGGAAAATATGCTGGATGCCCTGGGGGAGCAAAATAAAGTAAAGGTAAAAGTAATAGATGAAAGAGATCTAAAGCTGGAAGTATTGGAAGTCCTGCCGGAAGAGTATATGAGGGAAAAAATAATTTTACCATTACGGATAAATGGAAAAAAACTCATGGTGGCTATGGAAAACCCCAAAGACACATTTTTAATAGATGAACTGCAGATGAAAACAAATATGGTTATTAAACCGGTTCTGGCTATGAAATCCAATATAATGGAATATTTGGAAAAATATATCCATAAGAGAGATAAAAAAACAGAAACACAAACGGACAGTGTATTGGATGAGCTGAATAAATTTGCAGAGGAAGATATAGAGATTGAAAGTAACTACAAGGATGAAGACATAGTCAGCAGTTTGGGATCTGATAGTGCCCCTGTGGTAAAAGGAGTAAATGCTATAATAGTAAAAGCTGTAAAACTGCAGGCCAGTGATATCCATATAGAACCCTATGAAAAAGAGATAAGGATAAGGTATCGATTGGATGGACTGCTGATAACGGTTAAAAAGATGCCTAAACATATTATGAATGCCATAGTTTCAAGGATAAAAATTATGTGTGATCTGGATATCGCAGAAAAAAGGCTTCCCCAGGATGGAAGATTCAGGATAAAAATAGGAAACAGACGAGTTGACTTTCGTGTATCCACACTAAAAACTATCCATGGAGAAAAAGTAGTAATGAGAATATTGGACAGGGGATCGGTGAAGCTAGATCTGTCCAGTCTGGGTTATGATGAAAAGGCATTGGAAATAATAAATAGAGTTATTCAGAATCCCTATGGGATTATATTGGTGACAGGACCTACTGGATCAGGTAAATCCACTACCCTTTATTCTGTACTGGATAAGTTAAATAAGGAAGATGTAAATATATCCACAGCAGAAGATCCGGTGGAATATGAATTAGAAGGAATAAATCAGGTTCAGTGTAAACCGGATATAGGCCTTACCTTTGCTGCTTCCCTTCGAAGTTTTTTGAGACAGGATCCGGATATCATAATGGTAGGGGAGATAAGAGACGGAGAAACTGCAGAGATCTCTATTAAAGCTGCTCTAACAGGACATTTGGTACTCTCTACCCTCCATACAAATGATGCACCTAGTTCCATCCATAGGTTATTAAATATGGGGGTAGAACCATTTTTGATCTCAGCTTCTATATCAATGGTTATAGCCCAAAGATTGGTCAGGCGAATTTGTCCTCATTGTATAGGGAAGGATGGCCAATCAGCCAATAAATTAATGGCTATGAACCTAGATAAAGATGATTATGAAGGTATAGATTTTAAAGTAGGAGCAGGCTGCGAAAAATGCAACAATACAGGTTACAAAGGAAGAAGTGTTATATATGAGATAATGGAAGTCGATGACGAGATGAAAAACCTTATCTCTGAAAATACAACAAGTATAGAGATAAAGAATCAAGCCGTAAAAAAAGGTATGGATACCTTGAGGGAATCGGGGATGAAGAAAGCTATATCAGGGGTGACTAGCTTGGATGAGGTGATGAGAGTTACGCTGTCATAAAAATAAAGTAGACAGGGGTGTGAGTCATGTTATATAAATATACTGCCTTGGATAGTCGTGGTAAAAAAGTCAGTGGAGAGATGGAGGCCAAGTCTCCTACAGAACTGAGGAAACTATTGCGACAGCAAAAATTAATTCTTGTAAAATCGAGTAAAAAGACTAGCTTTAGTATGAAAAACGGGTCATTTCAAAGGATCAGAGCAAAGGATATAGCGGTCTTCACAAGAGGGCTGTCTACCATGATAAATGCAGGGGTAGGGCTTATCAGGTGTTTTGAAATACTGGAAGCCCAGATTGAAAAACCTAAATTAAAAGAAGTTGTTTCCCAGGTAAGGGAGGAGATAAGTTCAGGGATGCCATTGGCGGCATGTTTGGCTAAACATCCCAAGTATTTTGATAAATTGTATATAAGTATGGTAAAAGCAGGAGAAGCATCGGGGATGCTAGATTCGGTACTCATGAAGATAGCCACTTCCCTAGAAAAATCTGAAGAGATAAAGGGTAAGGTAAAGGGAGCCATGATCTATCCGTCCATTGTATTTTTCACTGCTATAGTTGTAATGTTTTTTATGTTAGCTTTTATAATTCCAAAATTTATGCTGTTATTTGAAGGGACGGGGGTAGAGATGCCGCTCCTCACCAGAATGGTCATGAAAGCCAGTGAGATTGCCTCCAGGTTTTGGTATCTGTTTATTCTGGGAACCGGGATGATTTTTTATGGTGTAAAAAAAGCCAGATCTACTCCTAAGGGAAGAAGAACTTTTGATGTCCTTCTATTGAAGGCACCTCTCTTTGGAACATTTGTCAGAAAAACAGCCATGGCCAGATTTACAAGGACTATGTCAACCCTTTTAAACAGTGGAGTTACGATCCTTATGGCTTTTGATATATGTGGTGAGATAGTGGGAAATATACTGATAGAGGAAGCCATATTAGAGGCAAAGAGCAGCATAAGAGACGGAGCCAGCATATGTAAACCACTGGCAAATAGCGGACAATTTTCACTGATGGTAACAGATATGATTGAAGTAGGAGAAGAGAGCGGACAGTTAACTGAAATCTTGGAAAAAGTAGCAGATTTTACCGAGATGGAATTGGAGGAAGCTGTCAGGAATTTACTTTCTGCCTTTGAGCCTCTTATAATTTTATTTATGTCAGTGGGAGTAGGGATTTTGATCATTGCTATGTTCCTGCCTTTATTTAAGATGTCGGATATGGTAGGATAGTGAGCTAACTCCTCCTTTTTATAGTTTCTCGATTCACGAGTATTTAAATTTCTTTTTAACAAAAAGAAGTTTTGTAATGTGAAAAAGGGAAACCAAAGTACAGGATATTTTAGCGATAGTTTTCTTTATAATTAGAGAAAACGACAACAAGGAAGGAGTAGAAGGATGAATAATATTATTTCGGTAAAAGATATTTCCTTGATTTATAGGGAAAGGGATATATTTAAAAAGATAAAGGGTTCCAAGGGAAGTGCAGGTGTAAAAAATATTTCCTTCGATGTAGATGAAGGGGAAATATTTTCCATAATAGGGCTTAATGGAGCAGGGAAGACAAGTACGTTGAAGTGTATCTTGGGGCTGATGAAGCCCGATGAGGGTGAGATAGAGGTATTCGGGAAGAAAGAACTGAAGGGGATGGATTTCGAGAAGGTGGGCTATCTGCCGGAAATCTCCTACTATCCCAAGAGTATGAAACTCATAGACCTTATGCGGTATTACGGGGAGCTCTACAATATCCCCAAGGCGAAATTAGATGACAAAATAGATAAGATCCCGGCAAAGATAGGTCTGAGTTCCAGAAAGAGCGACAGACTGGAAAAGTTTTCCAAGGGGATGCTGCAAAAGGTCGGAATTGCCCAGGCCATCTTAAATGACCCTAAACTGTTATTTTTGGATGAGCCCATGTCGGGATTGGACCCCCTGGCCCGTGAACTGGTTATAGAAATAATACTGGAATTGAAATCCAGAGGTACTACAATATTTTTTAATACTCATATATTGGAGGAT
>CAZUGM010000158.1:0-5586 GCA_964619915.1 uncultured Fusobacteriaceae bacterium
CGAAACATAAAGGTTTCTACTACATCGTCTTCATTGTGAGCCAGTGCTACCTTGGTAGCTCCCACTTGAGCCTTTATCTCTCTAAAGAAGCCATATCTCACTTCCCGTCCGGCTTCTTCCTCGGATAAACCTTGAACCTTAGCATATTCTTTAATGTCAACTTTTTTTGTATAGGTAGGTATATTTTCTGATTCTCCTAAACTTATAACAAATTTTTCATCCCCGTCACTATCTTTTCCTCTGAGACCATGATTTATATGGGTAAAGTATATCTTAAGATCCATCTTATCCTTTATTTTCTTTAGGAGGTTGTATAAAAATACTGAATCCGGTCCCCCAGACATGGCTATAACTATTCTATCTCCATATTCTATCAGTTTTTTCTCACTGTTTAGCCTTTCAAATTTTTTTAAGTCCATAATACACTTCCTTTTTTTACCTAATTATTGCGTTTTTGCCACTAATCTACACTAATTTTCACAAATTTAATGGAACACGGATTAGATCTGATAACAGCTTTGATTAGCACAGATTCAAAATCTTAAATCCTTACACCAAGCTAACTAAGGTTACGATACTCTTTGCGAGCTTTCTTTTCCTTTGTGCACTTCGTGTTAATTCGTGTAATTCATGACAAAATCTTTTAGTTCTTAGGTTCTTCATTGATAATTCTGAATTGTCAGTTATTGGTGTTTATTAGGTGAGGTATACTCCTTTATTTCTACACCTTTATAATAATGTTTGAGTATCTCCTGGTAGCTTTTTCCTTTTTTCGACAAACCGTAGGCACCATACTGGCTCATTCCAACTCCGTGTCCTGACCCCTTTCCAGTGAATACAAAGTAGTCCCCGCTGGATCTTACCCTGAATTGGGTGCTGTATACCTTCCCATATCCAACTATACTCCTGAATTTATCCCCTGTTATAGTCCGGCTTTTACTTCCGTATACTTTGATCTTGCTGACCCTGTTACTTTTTACCTCTAAGACTTTGAGACCCTTTACCCTGAATCCAAACCTTTTGGAAATTTCATTTTTAGATATCTTTACTTCCCACCTTAGTCTGGGTGATTTGGTCTCATTTCCCCTGTCATTGACCGACCGGAGGTATGGAGTAGCATTTCCTCCCCACACATCTTCATTATTCGCCGTTATTCCCCCGCTGGTAGAATAGTAGAGAGCATTTATCGGTTTTCCGCCATATAGTATCACCTTTCCACGGGTAGTATCTATAGACGAATTTATCTTCTGATTTTCCCTGTCCATCCCAAGGTACATCTGGGAGTTTACATTGTCAAACAGGTCAAATTTATCATATTTTGAATATCTCAACCCATAATATAGGTAGGACCTGGCTGCCAAACTCTGGGCTTTTATAGCCTCTTCCGGAAAATAGTGGCCTATCTCCGATGGGACTACTGAATATATATAGTCCTCTGACTGGATACTATTTAATGGCAGCACACTATTTTTATAGGGAATAAATTCAAAATCCCCTCTGTATCTGCTAAATTTTTTTCCATCCAGACTGATCTTTATAGTTGTTTCAGGGGTTCCCTTGTGCAGATAGATCTTAGGTGATTTTTTATCTTTAAATTTTATCATATCTCCACTGATCGATATAGTATGAATACTCTCAGACTTTATCTCGTAAGTATAGTATTCATCTGATTTTATCTCTATAATGGCACTCCCATTCTCCGGGCTCACATATATTTTTTTTCCTTTAAAACGATTTATTCCTACAATCAGATCATCCTGTACGTATTCTCCCCCATAGATTGTCAGTCCAATAAATAAAAACATATAGAGTAATTTCATCTTAACACTCCTGTATTTTAGTTTCTTTCCCTTCATATATGAATAACAGCTTTGTCTGCTTTATTTCACCTGTGAAGATATCTATATGAAACTCCTCCATCTCTGTATTTTTAAATCCCTGTCTGTTATTTTTAAATTTTGAGTCCTCCACCAGTTTTTCCACCAACTCATGGTAAAGATCTTTATCCTTGGAAGAAGTAAACCACTCCGGATATTTCCCCGGTTTCCCCAAGTTGATATAGTCAAATTTCAGATATTCTATAAACCTGATTTTTTTCTCATTATCACCTTGTCCAAACTTTTTCTCAGTGTAGAAATCTACCAAAAATTTAAAGATAGCTAATTTTTTATGGGCTACCTTAAAGTGGCCCTTCTCCTCATAAAAATCAGCCAGATCCAGATAAAATTCAAATGGGGAACTATAAAAATTAGTTATCAAATAGTCCACACTCTTTATAAAGTCTCCTGAATTGTAGTAAAAGTCTAAAATTTCCTCTACATCCTTTAATTTTAGGAGTTCTTCATAGGTTATATCATCATTGGATATAACCTCATAGGGAGGAAATCCCATATATTTATAATCGAATTCCTCTATCTGCCCGGATATCTCGGTCCCTCTCAAGATCTTCAAGAATCCTAATTGAATCATCTCTGGCTTTAACCCATAGACATAGTTGAATGAACTCTTAAAAGTCTCAAAATCTTCTTTAGGTAACCCTGCTATAAGGTCCAGATGCAGATGGATATTATCCTTTATAGCCAGCACATTTTTTGATAATTTTTCTAAATCATTTTTACGTCTGATCAATTTCATCGTGTGATCATTGATTGTCTGTACCCCAATCTCAAATTGAAACAGATCTTTCGGTACTGTAGTCAAAAATTCTATTACCTCATCGTCAAATAAATCTGCACTTATTTCAAAATGAAATGTAGTATCTGGTCTGTAATTTTCTATTAAAAATTTCCATACTTCCATATAGTGGTCTTTCTTTAAGTTGAAAGTTCTGTCTACAAACTTTACCAGATTAACCCCTGCCTCTAAAAATGTCATAAGATCTTTTTTTACCCTTGGTAAACTGAAACTTCTAACACTTTTTTCTATGGAAGACATACAGTATGAACACCTGAATGGACAGCCCCTAGTGGATTCATAGTAAAATATTTTTCCTTTATTTTCCAGTAATTCCCAATTTTCATATGGAAATGGTATTATGTCTAAATTTTCTATAGGAGATTCATGCCCGTTAAATTCTATACCATCTTTATTTTCCTCACTTCTATAATAAAGCCCTAAAACATCTTTTTCATCTTTTTTTAGGAGATTGGTTACTATTTTTTCCCCCTCCCCTTCTATTATTCCATCTACCTCACTATAGGTTTCCATTATTTCTACAGCGTTATATGAAACTTCCGGTCCTCCCAGATATATCTTTAAATTGGGATTTATCTTCTTTAATTCCACTATTATTTTAAAGACAAATTCTTTGTTCCAGATATATGTAGATACCAATAATATCTCTGGTCTTGATTCCATTACTTCCCTTATAATATTTGGCAGTTGATTATTGATACTGCTCTCAACCATTATAAGATTGTACCCTTCTATTTGTTCTATCATTTTTTTTATATATCTTATAGCTAAATTTGTATGGACAAACTTACTATTTATACCTAAAAGTGTTATATTTTTCATATTTATTTACCTCTTTTTTCTTTTGGTTTATTCTTATTCTGTTTCTGATACTCCATATGTTTTCTGTATGTCTTTGTAAAATGATGACTGTTTGTTCCGTTTTAGGTGGCTACAAAACAATAATATCCTGTAGTAGCAGGGTTTAGACTGGCTTCTATAGCCAAACTTCCAGGGTTCCCAATTGGAGCTGGAGGCAATCCGTGATTCCTATAGGTGTTGTATGGAGATTCTATTTTCAGATCTTTATAGTAGATCCTTCTCTTTTCATATCCGAATATGTAGTTTACTGTGGCATCGGATTCTAATCTCATTCCTTTCTTCATCCTGTTATAAAATACCGATGCAATAAGGGGCTTTTCTTCATCTAAAACAGCTTCCCTTTCTATAATTGAAGCTAAGATCAGTTTTTCATAAAAATTCTTCCTATCTTTTTCAGTCTTACCATAATTTTCTGCTGGAAACTTTCTTAAAAATTCTCCTAACATAGTCTCTATTATAACCTGAGGCTTTGACCCTATGTCAAAATAATATGTCTCAGGAAAAAAATAACCTTCAAAATTCTTGTCAGGAGTAGGGTATGGAAATTTAATGTCATTTAAAATATTTTTAAATTCCGATTCAGTGATCATTTCTTTAGATATTAATAGTTTTTTTATCTGTTCAACTGTAAACCCTTCTGGAACAGTCACCCTTATCATCTCAGAACGCCCCTCTTTCAGGAGATTAAAAAATTCTGATATTGTATATTCACCGTCCAGCTTATAATATCCGGCTTTTATCTCACTGGATATGCCTGATACTCTAAAATATATCTTCAAAAAAATATTTTGCTCTATTTCCACTTTATTTAAAAGCTGTCCTACACTTTCCCCCTTACTAAATTCAACTTCTCTTTTTATATCGGTTTTTTTCATATGGATTTCATAATAATATGTACCCATTCCAAAAATAAATATTATCACTATACTAAATATAAATATTTTTATCGCTTTCATTTTTTCAACTCCCTCTTAATTTTTTAATATCTAATCTGAACGACTAATCTACTTTAATTTTATAAGTGATACTTCTTACATTATATACTATATCCCTAGAAAATAAAACATTAAAAAAGGGAAGGTATCAACCCCTTCCCTAAATAAATATTAGTTCTTAGCTTTTTCTACTAATGGTCTTCCACCTTTTCTAGTGGCATTTAATGCATGGATAATATCCTCTGCTTCAGAAAACGGAACTGTCATAAATGAAAATTCATTCATAATTTTGATATCTTTAATCTTTCTTCCTGGAACTTTAGCTTCCTTATTAACTATACCTAATAATTTTCTGGCATCCAATCCATCTTTTCTACCCATACCGATAAATAATCTAGTTTGGTTATCTAAAGTTTGTCTTCCGCCTCTGTCTCTTCTGTCGCCTCTGTCATTTCTATCTCTTCTTTCATTTCTATCGTTTGATCTTATGTTATTTCTGATCTTTCTATAAGTTTCCTTATCAAATTCATCATCATATACATGTCTTAATAATGCTGCTATTACATCTACAGGATTACTTTCTACAGCTAATTCAGTTGCCATTTCAGAGTATACTGAGAAATCCTTCTCTGCAATTATCTCTCCAACACAAGCATATAAACTTTCCTTTTTAGCTTTTAAAACTTCATCAATTTCAGGGATAGTTGATTTTTTAATCTCTGCTTTTGCTACCCTTTTGATTCTGCTTAATTTACCCATCTCTCTAGGAGTAACAAATGTTATAGCCACACCTTTCTTACCTGCTCTACCAGTTCTACCAATTCTATGTACATATGCCTCAGCTTCTTGCGGGATAGAGTAGTTGATTACATGAGTAAGGTCATTTACGTCTATTCCTCTTGCTGCTACGTCTGTAGCTACTAAGATATTTATGTTTTTAGTTTTGAATTTTCTAAGAGTTCTCTCTCTTTGAGCCTGTGATATATCTCCATGGATTCCTTCAGCTTCATATCCTCTATCGATAAGCTTGCTTACTACATTGTCTACAATGCGCAGGCTTGGAGCTAGATACTGGTTTTGCACCGCTTTTTGCAGC
>CAZUGM010000159.1:0-5536 GCA_964619915.1 uncultured Fusobacteriaceae bacterium
TTTAATTATGGTGGGGGGTGCAAAGTCTTTACCCTTTAATTTTTTCATCTCTGCACAGGTATAATACTGGTATCTTCCTCTAAGATCCTCTGGCATCGGTACATATTCAATAACTTTAGATTCCTCCAATGAGTAGTCATCTGCACCTGCTCTTATTGCGTTTAATGCCAGGTCTTTAAAGCTTCTGGCAATTCCAGTCCCTATATTATAGATTCCCGATTTATCCTCGCTCTCTACGAAGAATTTTAAGACCTTTACTACGTCTTTTATATAAACGAAGTCTCTTAACTGGCCTCCATCTTCATATTCAGCCTTATGAGATTTAAATAATTTTACAACCCCGTCTTTTTTATACTGGTTGAAGGCATGAAATACCATAGATGCCATTCTGCCTTTATGATATTCCTGAGGTCCGTATACATTGAAAAACTTTATCCCTACCCATTGTTTAGGAGTTTCCTTCTGCTTAAATGCCCAGTCATCAAAGAATTTTTTAGAGTATCCATATTTATTCAGTGGTTTTAATTTCTTTAATTCCTCCGGAGTTACATCATCATCATAACCTAGCTCTCCCAATCCATAAGTTGCAGCAGATGAAGCATAGATATAGTTAATGTTTCTTGTCGTACAGAATTTCCACAATTTTTTTGTATACTCATAGTTGTTCTCCATCAAGAAATCCATATCTGTTTCAGTAGTAGCAGAACACGCTCCCATGTGCACTACCGCTGTTATTTTCGCTGCATTTTCCTCAACAGACAGCCAGTCAAACAGATCGTTTTTATGAACCCAGTCATAGTAATCTCTATCCCTTATATTTAACCACTTATCTTCTTTTTCCAACTCTCCAGATAAGATGATATCATTTCTTCCACCTTCATTTAATTCCCAAGTTAATGCACTGGCAATAAACCCACATGCTCCTGTTATTAATATCATATTCCTAAACCTCCAATTGTTTTAGTTTTAGATTTTTTTATAACCTAATTTTAACATAATTATATGTAGATGGGCAAGAAAACTCCTTTATTTTCAGTCTGATTTTCAATTTTTCCCATTTAAAATAATACCACTTAATTCACCTTTATCCTCTGCATAATTCCAGAAAAAACAACCATTAATAGAAAAAACATTAGAAATATTGAATGTTTGACACAGCATATTTAATATGCTAATATTATTTAAAGATGTTTATAATCAACATAATTTAGGAGGGGTTTTAATGAGTAAAGTTATATATACCGATGAAACTAGTTTCGATACTGTTATCCAAGATGGGATTGTTTTAGTTGATTTTTATGCTGACTGGTGTGGTCCTTGCAAGATGTTAGCTCCAATTTTAGATGAATTATCTGAAGAGGTTAGTGCCAAGATTGTTAAAGTAAATGTAGATGATAATCCAGGATTATCTCAAAAATACGGTGTTAGAAGTATCCCCACTATGATAGCTTTTAAAAATGGTGAAGCTGTCGATCAAATAATCGGATTAGTTCAAAAAAGTGCTTTAACTGAAAAATTAAATTCATATTAAGAGTAAGGGTCTTCGGACCCTTTTTTTTATTCTCAAAAATCAGGACAAAATAAATTTCTATGTCTTTAAAAATTTACAGATCTCTAAATTGAAATTTAGTCTCTTACATTTGAAATTGTAAAAAACTATGCTATAATTTAATAATTATAATAGGAAAAATTTGCTTAAAATTAGGGGAGATATGATGATATGAAAAATTTGAACTCAAAGACCCTTGCTATCCTCCTATTTTGTGTTGTTCAAATATCCTTCGGTTCAGAGGAACCGGGATTTAGAAACGACCTAAATAAGGCGGCTTCAGCAGGGCTTTTTTCAACTGTAAACGATATAAGTAAAGTTAATACCTCCAGTGATGGAGCTGCGATCTCTAGCGAGAGTTTAGTTATAGATACGAAAAATGACACCTTGACAGCTGATGGCGGGGTAAAATTCCAGTACCAGGGTTTAAAACTCCAGGCCTTTGGTTTTAAAAGGGATAAAAATTCAAATATAGTTACTGCTACTGGAGATGTGAGGATCGAGATGGGAGATGGTTCTAACCAGGCCAGGATTGATTCCCATAAAACTCTTCTTTCGTTGGACAGCAGTACCTTAAAATACTATGACAGCATCTCCTATATGGAAGTAGGAGCTGTAACAGGTGCCGAAGCTCCCAACGACAGGATCTACTTCGGGGGAGAAGTAGGAGAGTACAACGAGGAAGCTTTCACCCTAAAAAATGCCTGGTTCACCACTGATTTTAGTATTTTAGAAACCGGAGATTATAAAAAGGGCGGATATTATCTTGAGGCTAAAAAATTAAAAATAGTGCCGGATAATAAGGCTGAGTTCCAGGATATAGAATTATATATAGGTGACCATAAGGTAGGATGGTTCCCTTGGTATGCAGTCAATATAAGAGAAGGTTCCAAGGTACCTCTTTTCCCTGTCTGGGGAGATAAAACCGATTATGGTTTCCATATCTCCAGTGGTATAAACTACGGGGATAACAACAGTAAGTACTTCAAAGGCGGTATAGCTCCTAAGTTTGCCGATAAGTTAGGTCTCTTAGTCGGAAGGTTTGAAAACTGGTATGATCTGGGAAATTACGGGGAAGGTCTGGTTACTGCTGACGACCTGTTGGTGGTAAAAAAAGACAGCTCTGTCGATGACAGATGGGATCTGGCTGCCAACCATGAATATAAAAATGATAAGGGTTATTTAAAATTAGGCCTCCAGAGCACAACAGCCAACAAGATAAGTGCTTTGGAAGATTACAGGGATGAGCTGGAAAGAAAAGGTTACTATGACCCTGCCAGCCCTAACTATGGTGGTGAAGAAAGAAACGACGGTGAATCCATTAATTTCATCACCCTGGATTCTGAGTTTAAAAATATAGGTGAAAGAGATGATATCACCCTTCATTCTAAGGTTAAGATGTTAGCCGGAGGAGAGGACCCATACAGACAGTTAGTCGATGACCGGATGGACGATGCCTCTTTTGGTTCCCAGTTGGATCACAAATTATACACCGATCTGGGTTTCACCAAGGATAACGAAGATTATATGATCTCAGCCTACTATGACTATCTAAAAGATTTGGATCCTGGTTCTACATCTAAGGAAGATGATGACCAGTCCAGACGTGAAAATTTCGGTTTCGGATTCAACCTAAAAAAAGCTAAGATAGATTTTTCCTACGACCATGAAAGCGGAGACAAACTTAGAAAACTCAGATCTTGGGAGCGTAGCCCGGACTTAGAGGACATCATAAAACTTCAAGGGGGAAACATAAACTATGTTCCCTGGTCTGTATATGAATATGATAGAGATAATAGTGATAAAATTAAACTGCACCTTGGAGAATATGATCTCGGCAGCAGCGGTGCAACCTATAAGGTAAAATTTGACAGTCTTAGGTCTGAAAAGGAATTAAATTTAGACAATGATCCTTTTAGAGAAGCCAGCAGTTCAAATAATCCTGACTTCAACAAGAAAGATCAGCAGTATAACAAGGAAGAGAATATCATCTATAGTAAAAATAGCGAAGATAAGGTTGCTACTGAGTTTTTATATGACCAGTATAGATTAGAATTCACCTTCGGACATACCAAAGAAGAGAATTGGGACAGAGAAGGGATCTATAATTATAGCGAATCAGTAGAAAAGGATGCCTATAACATCTATATCAATGAATCGGATTTTGCCCAAATTGAAGTGGAAGATAAAAGACTTAACTTAGGTTACCTTGGTGAAGTAGGGTTAAAGTATAATTTAAGATATGATAGTTATACCAGTGGATATGACTCCTACACCGGTGATAACAACGGCGGGGACTCATCTCTGCGTCATCAGGTGGACTTCAACCACAAGGTTACCCTCTTAGATAATACCAACAACCATTTTAGAGATATAGACCTTAAATTAAACAATGAATTCAATTATTTTGGTCAGCTCTACTCCTATGACACTGGAAGCCGTAACGGTGATTCTACATACAATGGACAGGTCAGATTAAAAAATAAAGACAGTATCAACGAGTTCCAAGATAAAGTCACATTAGATCTTGGAAATACTACAACTATCTATACTGCCGGATATAAACAGAGTAATGACGGCTTTGACAGAGATATAAAAAGAGGAGACCTGTTTACCAACAACATCGATTTTTTAATCAACGATGAGAAAAAGTTGAATTTATACTATGATATGGATAAAAGGTTTACCCGTGGGGAACTCACCCCTGCCGGATATGCCTTTGACGATGAATATAATGACCTGACCAGGAATAAATTTGGTGGTAGTTACTATATAAACGAAAGTTACAGGTTCTATTATAATCACGAAAAAATTGATTATACCCTAATGGAACCTCAAAATAGCAACCCTTCTAAACCAAATAATATTTATAGTTCTGCAAATGAAAAGGTATCGGAAAATACATATGGAATGGAGATCAAAAATGATCTGGATGTCTATAACCTTACCTACACCCATGCTTCCGATGACAGAACGGACAACAACTCGGAAACTTTAAGTGTTAAAAATGACATCATAGGTGCCAGTTATCTAAATGGGGGAGAGGTGGAACACTTCTATCGTGCTACCTATGGGATATATAAGTATGGACCGTCACAAAATCTAAAGGATTATTCTTCAGATCAGGTTTCATTCAGATATGAATACAGGGACAAGAGGTTTACCGATGAGGAACTTAGAAGTTATGCCTCAGCTGAGTATAACAAAGATAAATTAGAGATCACTCCGGCCGAGATAAGCCGGGTAAAACAAATTTTAAATGAAAGAAATGACAATCAATTGGACTTCAGTCTCAACTCCATCATGTTTGAGGAGATGAATCGTCCAGAATATAAAAAATACTTTACCCTTTCCCTTATGGCAAAGGTACACAGAGAAGCCTACAGTCAAAATAATGATTTTTTCAAAAGTTTAAAGGAGTTAGAAGGAGATATCTATGGTTCATATAAACGATTTGGTCTGGGATATACATATCGTGAGGATGCTAAGTTTAACAGTAACTACCATAGAGATATCACCAAACAGGAGCATGAATTCAGGATGCGAGCCAGTATAGGAAAGCCCAGCCAGGGATGGAATATAAAGTTATCCTATAAAACTGAACTTAACGATGAAGATGAATATGGTGTCTACCTCGGAAAAGAGATGGGATACTATGAATGGTCTGTGGGATATACCAAAGATTACGACAGAACTACCAAATCATATGATGATCGTTTAGCTGTTCAATTTACCCTCCTTACATTCCCAGAAAATCCTCTCTTTGGAATCGGGTACAAGGATAAGAATGGAAGTATGACTCCTAACCTGTGGCTCGGTAGCGGAGTAGAGGTAGATGAACCAAAGAAATAATACACCTTTTGACATATTGAACAAAATATGTTAGAATTTTCAGATAATAATATTTCAGTAGGAGCTTAGATTATGAGATTGCTTACCACCACAACGGATACTTTTATTTAGGATTTGTAAATATACAGATCTTAT
>CAZUGM010000160.1:0-4731 GCA_964619915.1 uncultured Fusobacteriaceae bacterium
CATGGCATAACTACTTTTTCTATATATTCCATCCCCTTAATAATTGCCAGACTGAGGACAACCACCTCTATTATATCTGCAAAAAGGTAGTCTGTTTTAAAGGAACTGATAGCTCTGGTCATGTATATCCCCAGTCCGCTTTTAGCTCCCAGCCACTCTCCTATCACTGCTCCCATTATAGAATAGGTCGCTGATATTTTTACTCCTGAAAAAAAACCAGGCAGACTTGATGGCAAAATAACCTTAAAGAATATATATCTTTTGTCGGCTCCCATAACCTGGAATAGATCCAGTATCTCCCTGTCTACCTCCTCTAATCCCCCTAAAAAACTGAGGAGCATGGGAAAGGTACAGATTAATATCACGATTATTATCTTAGGCATAATTCCAAACCCGAACCAAATCAATATGACAGGTGCTATGGCTATCAACGGAATCGTCTGACTGATCAAGAGATATGGATATAGCAGTTTTTTTACCCTCTCAAATGGGTATACAATTCCTCCTATAATCAGAGCCAGAATAATCGACATGATAAATCCTGTCATAGCTTCAAAGAGAGTCACTAGGGAGTGGCTGAACAAAACCTCTTTCTGGCTGTACAACGCTTTAATTACCTTGGTAGGAGCCGGCAGAATATATCCTGGTATCTCCAAGGTTCTGATTATTACCTCACACCCCGCTACCAATACCAACAAACTTATTAAAAACAGATTATTTTTTTCTGTATTTACCGACTTTTTCATCTATAGTTATCCCTTCTTTTTTATGATCAAATTTTGCTATAGTTGTTACCCTTTCAGCTCCCTCATTGAAACAAATTTCCTGGGCTTTTTCCAATATTCCCAAAAGATCTTCGAACTCACCCTCTATGGTTGTTCCAAGTCCTCCTACCTCATATTTTAACCCTGTCCCTATGATGTGCTCTATCACCCTGTCTATCACAGTATATTTTTCCTTTTCTCCACCCTCTACTGTAGGTAATATTTGAATATCCATGTTTGCCAATGCCATTTTCTTCCCCCTTTTAATCGCCCTTTGCGAAATTAATAATAATAACAATACCACGGGTAATTCATAAATCACCCTATAATTTAAACAAAAAAAGACCTCCCGAAGGAAGCCTTATAAATATAAATATACTATTCATACCCTATAAAAATTCATCCTACGCTAGCATTATCTAGATCAGGTTAACAGTCGAGACTATAACATCTCCTCTCAGCAAAAGCTCCTGCAATACTTATTTGTACTTTATTGTATCAGAATACCCCAAAATTACAACTTTTTTTTAATATATTTTAAATTTTAGGTATGATTTTTTATCTTGTAAAAATTTTAATTTTTTTTAATGTCTCTTATACTGTGCCTTACTTCCCTCTCTCCAGCTTTCCCCCAGAATAGCTCCTGTTTCCTTGTTGCAGGTAAGCATATAACTTCTTTTGTCATAGTCAAAATTCCAGTAATAGTTATCTTTTTCCTCACTCATATCAATATCTATCTCCCCATCTATCTCGGGCAATAACTCCTCTAAATAATCATTTAATTTTTCTACACATTCCTGTAAATCGTACATATTTTTCCTCCTATTATTTTAAAACTACTTTTTCTTATAATTCAAAGATTCTCTTTTATTCAACTGCCTTTAAAACCTTCCCTATCTTATCTGAAATGACCAGATCCGCCCTCTTATCATACCTTGTGGAATCTCTGTTTATCAAAATTAATTTATCTCCCCTGTAAAGATCCACCAATGAGGCAGCAGGCTGGACTACCAGTGAGGTACCTCCTACAATTAAAACATCTGCTGCTGCAATATAATGCATGGCTTTATCATAGCTATTCATATCCGGAATTTCTTCATATAAGGTAACATCCGGCTTTATTATCCCACTACACTTGGAGCAGTGAGGGACACCTTTTTTGGCCATAATTTCATCTAAAGTGTAGAAGGCTCCGCAGTCCATACAGTGATTTCTGTGGATACTCCCATGAAGTTCCAGGACATTTTTACTTCCTGCCATCTGATGTAGTCCGTCTATATTCTGGGTAATCACTGCCTTTAATTTACCTTTTTTTTCCAGGTCTGCCAGGACCCTGTGGGCATCATTTGGTTCTACATCTGAATATACCAGATGTTTTTTATAAAATTCAAAAAATCCATCTTTATTTTTATCAAAATATGTTCTGCTCACTAGATATTCAGGGCTGTGGGAATAGAGGCCTGTGGCACTTCTAAAATCGGGTATTCCGCTTTCTGTGGAAACACCGGCTCCTCCAAAGAACACAATATTATCACTCTCATCTATTATTTTTTTCAGTTTTTCATACATAGAGTTTCCTCCTATTTTTTTAGATTTTAGAGAAACCATACCTCTCAATACATTTCCTATTTTATATAAAACAACTTAATTCAAAATCCTTGACGCTAACTAAAATCTGACCTTTGACACAGATTTTCTCAGATTTTTTTTAAGAGTAAATATTCTTATCTAATTTTAGTCGTAAAAAGTCATCTTTTTTAGAGTCCTTTTAAGTCTGCGTCTAAACATTTAGAATTATTAGTTCTGAATTATTTTTATCTGCGTAATCTGTGACTAAAAAATTTCGACTCATTAGCGTAATTCACAGTTAATCTTTTAGTTTATCTATTGGGGAAGCACAAGTCATCATCCTTACAAATCATCAGTTGAAACTTTTAAAACTTCTCCTTAAAAGTACACTTCTTACACAGTTCCTCAACGGCTTTTTTATTGCTGAATCCATCGTAGATAGCAGTGGCTCTTTTTCCCTCCACTATCTCTTTAAATGATCTTTCAAAGATGTTTCCCAGGTTTACTACCCCTTCACCGTCGAGACAGCACGGGATTACCGTCCCATCCACCAGGATCCCTATCTGAGTCCGGAGTCCATAACAAAACCCGTCTTCATTTTCATCTTTATCACTGAGTTCCGGCCATTTAAATTCCAGATCTGTATTGAGATATAATCTGTTTTTTATCTTCAGCCCACGACCTGGAACCAGCTTATCCTCGATCTTATAGTCTAAATTAAAGTATTTTTCTATCTTCTCTAAGATCTTTCTGTTTCCTTCCATCTGAACCTTATTTTTATTCCCACCATGAAAGTTCCATAATCTCAGGGAGATATAGGTAGTTCCTTGAGAAAGCGATTCTTTGGTGAAATCTAATATTTTTTTCAGATAGTCGTCTTCATCTATCTTATCTATATCCCCATCAAATGAATGGAGGGAAAAATTAATCTGCCTGAATGCTTTTTTACCCACTATCTTCTCCCCTACTCTGCCTATCAGGGTTCCATTGGTAGTTATATTCACCTTTATGTTCTTTTCTTCTGCAAGGTCTAAAAAACCGGCTATCTCAGGATGTGACAGGGGTTCTCCCTTTACATGTAGGTAGACATAGTCGCTGTATGGCTTTATTTCATCTAAGATATGTCTGAATTCATCTGTGGTCATAATTTTAGGAGTCCTGATCCCCTGGGGACAAAAACTACATTTTAAATTGCATCTGTTAGTTATCTCTATATATACTTTTTTATATTTTTTTATCTCTTTTTTCATGATTTTTTCACCTCTTCTATAGCCTTTATTATAACATAGTATAATAAAAAAGAAACTTCTTTTCAGAGTTCCCTTTCTGTCGTTCATAAATTTAACCCTTGAATTCAACGCCTATATGATTTCCATCATAGAAGGGCTTATTTTTATTTCACAGCCTACAGCTTCACCATATGGTATATTTTTAAATTTATACGGTGATTGATCTCTTTTTTCTTATACTTGGCAGTGTAGAAGCCGCTATGATAAAAATCATTCCTATTATCTTAACAATTCCAACTTCTTCTCCATATATGAAAAATCCCATACAGCTAGCCACTATTACCTCAAAGTTAGCTATTATGCTTACCCTTACAGGATCTAAATATTTAATTGCCTTTATAAAAAATAAATGGGATAAAATTGTCGGAAAAAAAGCAAATCCTAATCCTAAAATTATCATTGATCTATCCTGAAATAAGCCTTTTAAACTTTCTTGTGGATTTATTTGAGGAACTATTACCAAAACACCAGCTAAAAAACTGTAGAACATAAGGGTATACGGTTCTATTTCTTCAGGGAGATTTTTGTTGAAGATGGGTAAAATCCCATAGGACATAGCCGCTAATATACCCAGGATTATACCCAGGATATTTCCATTAAAATGGTCTATGGAACCATCAGTGACTATAAAAAAACATCCTGTAAAACATAAAATTATAGAAAGAACATTTTGTTTACTCAGTTTAATCCCATTGAATATTCTGGCAAATAACATGGTAAAAATAGGAGCAGTATAGAGTAAAATAACCCCTGTGGTAATCCCTACCCTCACTATAGAACCAAAATAAAATAAATTAAACAGTCCCTGACTTATCACTCCCACCAATAAACAGAACAACAGTTTTTTCCCGCTTATTTTAAATTTTTGCCTGTCACTGAAAAGAATATATATAAACATCAGAATGGTCGCAAAAAAAAGTCTGAAAAATGAAATCTCATAGGAATTAAACCCTGCATCCTTTAGATAAGTTACCACTATTCCTAAAGATCCCCAAAATATCGCTGCTAAAATTACAAATATATACCCCATAATCTCCTCCTGTTAAATTACTACTCCCTCTATTCTAGCAAAAAAAAAGGAAAATAACCATCAATAACATTTCTATATC
>CAZUGM010000160.1:4745-5499 GCA_964619915.1 uncultured Fusobacteriaceae bacterium
GTATAAGTAAATTGCATATTATTAAAAATTTGATATAATAAACCCATAATGTGTCTAGGAGGAATTTGTGTGGAAAATAAGGGGATTGTAAGAAAAATTGAAGGAAAGACTTTATATATAGAATTGTTTAGAGACAGCTCTTGTGCTCACTGCTCCGGGTGCGGGCAGAAAGATAAAACCATAGCTGACCTGTACCAGTATGAGCTCAATGAGGATATAAAAGTTAATATAGGAGATCTGATAACCTTTGAGATAAACAATAAATTCATCCTGAATTTAGCTCTTCTCATCTATATCCTGCCTGTAATTTTGATGATCCTAAGCTATATCATAGCTTCTAAATTAGGTGCCAGTGAAGGACAGGGAATCTTTGTCAGCTTCGCTACCCTGGTGATATCATTTTTAGGTTTTTATATCTTTGATAAAAAAACTGGAAGCAGATTGATTAGGGAGGAGATATCTATCAAAGAAGTTGTCCCTTCAGATGAGATAAAGATTACCAGTTGTGGTCCTAAAGAATAAATAAAAAAGAACCCTTTAAATCACATACGGTTTAAGGGTTCTTTTTTAGTCCAGTTCAATTGTAGTTTTAAATTTTCTATATCTAAGTCAGCATTTTGCTATCCTTCTTCCTTTACCTTTATCTTTATTGATGAAAGTGATACTAAAGAGTAGTAGTATACCTATAAGTATTAACCATTTTTTTCATTTGAATTTCCCCCTTTGAATTTATAATTGCATTTTCTGAATAAGA
>CAZUGM010000161.1:0-5470 GCA_964619915.1 uncultured Fusobacteriaceae bacterium
AATGGCATATACAGCTGCGATTCTAAGAACAGCTGGATCGTAAACCTTGGTAACGGCTAAAACACCGGTATTCTCACCATAAGTTGTATTTGCTGGTCCACCAATGAATCCGGCAAAAAGTGTGGCAATTCCATCTCCTAACATAGTTCTATGGATTCCTGGTTCATCAAAGAAGTTTTTCCCGACAACGGCACCGTTAGTTGTGATATCTCCAATATGTTCTATAAATACTACCATAGCTATAGGAGCTATCGCTATAACAGATGTCCATGAAAATTTAGGCATAGTTGTAAGATCTTTTAGAGCGCTGTCTGTAAATCCAATCCATTTAGCATTGGCAATGGGCGTGAAATCTACTAAGCCGAATAAAACTGCTAATGTGTATCCTACCATAACAGAAATAAGGATAGGAACCAATCTGAAAAAAGATTTTTCCAAAATAGAGATTACTACCATAGTAGTAACAACAACGATAGCGATGATCAAACCTTTTAGTTCAAATGCACCGTTGTTGTATCCGATCATATTTAGGGCAACCGGACTCATTCTAAGACCGATAACCATGATGATAGGACCGACAACTATCGGAGGGAAAAATGACTTTACTTTTTCAACACCAAATACCTTGATGACTAGAGCCATTAAAATATAGATAAATCCTGCTGATATAACCCCTGCCTTTACAGCACCTATACCATCGTGTTTTAAAACTAAAGAGATAGCTCCGAGAAAAGCGAAACTAGAACCTTTCTTTGTACAAAGATGAAATAACAGAGTACCTCCCCCTGCAGCTAATAGTGCGATAGATGGGTTAAGCCCGGTTAAAAATGGTACCAATACAGTAGCTCCAAACATAGCCAGTACGTGCTGTAACCCCAATAAATATTTTGTCTTTCCATTAATTTTATGCATTTTTTTCTCAATCCTCCTAATTTTTTTTCAAAAAAAAAGATAGTAAAATCTATCTTTTAATTAATTTATTTATAAATTTTTCCTTGTTGACAATAAATCTGTCATGGAAACAACTTCCTACAATAGTTTCTTCGTGGATTACAACAATTTCGAAGGAAAGTTTTTTTCCATCGATCTCATTTAATGTAGCAATACAACTTAAATTGTCTCCTACTAAATTAGCTTTTAAATGCTTAGCATTTACAGATATGCCTACTGTGGTATTTTCTTCATCTAAATATTTTTCAACACTGAGAAATGCAGCTTTTTCCATAAAAGCAATTAAATTTGGAGTAGAAAAAACATCCAATCCTCCAGATTCCATTTTAACCGCAGTTTCCGATGAGTTTATAACTTTTTCTAATGTATAAGATAGACCTTTTTTTAACATTGTATTACCTCCTCTACTTTAAACTTTCGAAATTATACTCTATTTATTTGTGAATGTCAATAATAAAAAAAAGAAACTCTTCGTTGAAGAGTTTCTTTAGGATTTTTCTTAAGCTATAGAAAATTTATTTTCCTGGAATTCTTTAGATTTAGCGATGGTAAAATTAACGGTTTTTCCAATTAAGAATGAGCAGATTACAGCATAAATAGCTGTATCAAAACCTAAAAAATAAGCACAGATTAATATCACTATAGAGTCTGCTACCATCATTACATTTCCTACAGGAAATTTAAAAAGTTTATGAAAAATCTGAGCCACAATAACAGTTCCTCCAGTATTGCTTCCAAAAGCTACAGCAAGGCCGATTCCTATACCGATACACACAGCACCTGCAACAACAGCTATAAATTTAAACGTTAAACTGTCAGCAGCAGGATGAACAAATCTTAAAAAACTATGGGTGAACCATTCATAGAATGGGAATAATATAAGGGCATATGTAGTAGTAAGAGCATATTTTCTTCCTATAATAAGAGCACCTAAAATAAACACAGGGATATTAAGTAATAACATAGCCTGGCCTATAGAAAAATCTGAAAAAAGTGTATTTATTAAAATTGCCAGTCCTGTGAATCCTCCAGCAGTAAATTTTGCAGGACCTAAAAAATTAGTTATACCCATTGCTGCTATAAAAAATCCTAGATTAATAAATAAAAATTCCATTAGATGTTTTTTTCTTTTTGACATTACTTCATTCTCCTTTTGTATAATTATTTTAGTCTTGAAAATGTATTGTATACTATTTTTCAGGTATTGTAAATGGAAAAGTTAAAAAAAATTAACGTACATAAAGGGGGGACTAAGTGCTGAAAAATATGGTATTTTTTAAATGAATAAAATCTGTTGAATAAGGTTAAAATTAGAGATATACTAGAAGTAAGAAGTAAGAAATTTACCACCAATTACTCAAATAATGTTAATAAAAAACTAAAATCAAATAATTTTGACACAGATCACTTAAAAGATATAGGAATATTAACTTTTTTATTAAATAATAAAGAAAGTTAAATGTATTATAGGTGAAAAATAAAATCTAAGTTAATATTAGAGAAAATTGGTATTAATTCGTGGCAAAAGAAAGGCTTTTACAGAATGAGACAGGGAGGATAAAATAGATGAAAAAAAGAATTTTAATATTAACTGGAATTTTGGCATTGGGGATAATATCCCATCTTTATATAAACCAAAATTATATAAAAGAAGAGAGAAAAATAATTTCACAGGATATGGGAGAAAAGAAAGTGAAAATTGAGGAGGCCGGGGTAAAGGTGAAAAATAAAAATAAAAATAAATATAAATATAAATGGAATTTAAATGATATATACAGTGACTGGTCTCTATGGCAAAAAGATTTTACCCAAATGGGGAAAATGATGGATAAAATAGATGAATATAAGGGAAAGATATCTAAAGATCCTGAAACTTTTACAGAATTTTTAAAGTTACAGGAAAAGGTGGATATCTTATCCTATAAGGTTTATCTGTATCCCAATATGAAAAAAGATTTAAACGGAGCAGACCAGAAAGCCGGAGAAAATCTCCAGCGTATCATAACACTATTCAGCCAGTATAGCACTTCTACAGCCTGGGTAACGCCTGAAATATTAACTATCCCAAAAAAAACCATGGTCAGCTGGATAGAGGAGAACCAGGATTTGAAACCATATGAATTTAATCTGATGGAACTTTATAGATTACAAGGGCACATATTGGATGCGAAATCAGAAAAATTGATCTCCTAGTACGGACAGTATCAGGGAGCTCGCAAAAGCATATATTCGGAGTTGTCTACCACCGATATTAAATTTGGTGAGGTGGAATTTAAAGACGGAACTAAACTACCTATGACCTATGGAAACTACAGTAAGATTATGGCAACTAATATGGATCAGGGGGAAAGAAAAAAAGCTTTTGAGACCCACTATAAAACTTTTGAGGAATATAAAAATACCTACGGTGCAATCTATAGAAGTTCATTACAGAGGGATTTTGCAGTGGCTCAGACAAGAAATTATAACTCTACCTTGGAAGCTGCTCTGGAGAAGAATAATATCCCCACTTCGGTATATGAAAACTTAATAGAGGTTGCTAAAACAAACAGTGAACCATTGAAGAGATATGCCAGACTCCGAAAGAAAATACTGGGATTAGAAAGTTACCACAGTTATGATGGTTCAATTCCATTGGTAGATTTTCAAAAAGAGTATGAATATGATGACGCAAAACAATATGTATACGATTCTATAGCACCCTTAGGGAAGGATTACAGCAGGAAGATGAAAAGGGCCATAAGTGATGGCTGGATCGATGTATACGAAAGTAAGGGTAAGAGAAGCGGTGCATACTCTGTAGGAGTATATGGTGTCCATCCATATATGCTCATGAACTATAACAAGACCTTGGACAATGTATTCACTCTGGCTCATGAATTAGGTCATACCATGCATACCCTTCTTTCCAGTGAGAATCAGCCGTTTGCAACCCATGACTATACTATCTTTGTAGCTGAAGTAGCTTCGACATTCAATGAGAGGCTGTTACTGGATCATATGCTGAAAAATACAAAGGATCCCAAAGAAAAAATCGCATTACTACAGCAAGCCATCAGGGGAATAACCGGAACATTTTATTTTCAATCCCTTTTGGCCGATTATGAACTCCAGGCACATAGATTGGTGGAAGATGGGAAACCTGTAACATCAGATGTACTGAGTGAAATTATGGCAGAGTTATTCAGAGAATATTATGGTGATTCAGTAGAAACCGATAAGATAATGGAAGTTCTCTGGGCCAGGATACCGCATTTTTTCAATTCACCATATTATGTATATCAATATGCTACTTGTTTTGCTTCATCGTCGGTATTTTATGACAGGATAACCAATGAGAGTTATAGTGTCAAGGAGAGGGAAGAGGCTCTGGAAAAATACCTTACTCTTTTAAAATCAGGAGGGAATGATAATCCCATGAACCAGTTGAAAAAAGCAGGGGTAGACCTGTCTAAGAGGGAGACTGTGGAAGCCGTCACTAAGGATTTGGACAAACTCCTGGATCAATTGGAGGAGGAGATAAATAAACTTAATTAAGATATATTGATTAAAAAGGACAGATTTTATCTGTCCTTTTTTTTATGTTTAGAAAAGCATAAAAAACTATAGTTTGGAAAAATTTGATCTACAACTAATTAGTTTGGGTTTCAATTAAAAAAGACGAGAAATTAATCTCGTCTTTTACTGTATAATTATCAATTACATATAGATTCCGATTCCAGGTCCGATAGGTAATCCTAACATCATCCATACAATCAATAAGATTGACCAACCAATTAAGAATGCCATTGAGAATGGTAACATGATAGAGATCAAAGTTCCCATAGATCCTTTCTTGTCGTATTTTTGCATGAATACAATGATCATTGCAAAGTAACTCATCAATGGAGAGATGATATTTGTAGTTGAATCTCCAATTCTGTACGCTAATTGCGTAAATTCAGGAGTATATCCTACTCTCATTAACATTGGTATAAATACTGGTGCTAAGATAGCCCATTTAGCTGAAGCTGATCCCATGAATAAGTTTAAAACTCCTACTACTAAGATAAATCCAATGATTAAAGGTATACCTGTCATTCCTGTAGCTTCTAATAAACTTGCTCCTTTAACAGCTAAGATAGTTCCTAAGTTAGAGTAGTTAAAGAATGCAATAAATTGTGCAGCGAAGAATACTAATACTAAGTATCCAGACATAGTTGCCATAGATTTGCTGATCATTCCCATAACATCTTTATCAGATTTGATAACTCCTATAGACATACCATAAGCTAATCCAGGTACAGCAAAGAATAATACGATGATAGGAACTAATCCATGACCTAAGAAGTTTTTACCCAATACGAAGTATAACGGTATTAAGCAGATGATTAAAGCTACAGTTGCTAGTCCGGCAGCTCTTAGACCTTTCTTTTCTACAGGTGTAACTTCGTCAAATTCTAAAGTGTCGTCTCCCTCATACTTTCCTAATCTAGGTTCAACGATTTTTTCTGTAACAAACCATCCACTGACAGCTATT
>CAZUGM010000162.1:0-5430 GCA_964619915.1 uncultured Fusobacteriaceae bacterium
CAAACCCTGTGTGGCGCACCATACTAATAAATACAGAAGTCATCAATTAATTTTGATGGCTTTTTTTATATTAAAATTTTTTATAAAACTTGAAAAAACAAGTAGCTTAGTTTATACTTAAATGCAATGTGAAAAAAAGAAAGAATGTTTTTTAAATAACAAAAAAAGGATGATTTTAGGATGACGAAACATAAAAAAATATTAATAGTTATGGTGATTTTATCCATTATAGGGATAATTTATACATCACTAGCAGTAAATAAAAATTTCGGAATACAGAAATATTTTAACTATGAATTTGTAGATGGGGAAGTTTTGTCTGTAAAGGAAGAAACCATAAATCCAGACCCGTTGATTCCTGGAAGGTATGTTGGAAAACAAAAGATAGAGGTTAAGATATTAGAAGGACTTCATAAAGATCAGGTATATAGTGTGATAAATGTGTTAAGTAACAGGCATAATATATTTGCTAAACCGGGGATGAAGGCCATATTCACAGTCAGAGAGAAAGATGGAAAGGAACATGTATGGTTCTATAACTATAAAATGGATCGATATATTTATATGCTGATAGGTTTATTTTGTTTGAGTTTAGTTGTTTTTGGGCGTTTAAGCGGGGTCAAATCAATATTGTCTCTTGTATTTACAGGAGTGGTAATAATATTCATTCTTATACCTATAATATTTAGGGGTGGTAACCCCATCCCTTGGGCAATATTATTATGTTCAATAATAACAGTAGTAACATTTTTGTTGATAGGTGATTTTAATAGGAAAACCTATTCTGCTATATTGGGAACTATTGCAGGTGTGATGATCTCCGGAATAATCTCCTACATCTTTGGAAATTTATCTAAATTGACAGGAATCCATATGGAAAAAGGTGAACAGATTTTATATCTGGCTGCAGATTACCAAGTGAAGATAAACGGTCTTATGTTTACCTCTATATTGATAGCATCTTTAGGGGCCATAAATGATGTAGCTATGTCAATAGCATCGTCGTGTAATGAACTTTGCAAAAGAAACCCCGATATTCATCTGGATGACCTCTTTATGTCACTTATGGATATAGGAAAAGATATAATGGGGACGATGACCAATACGCTGATCCTGGCATTTACCGGAAGTTCATTGAATCTTATGCTTATGATCTGGGGATTTCAGATGAATACCAAGCAATTTATAAATATGCCGGTGATAGCAATAGAACTTATTCAAGCTTTATCCGGAAGTATAGGGATAGTTTTAACGGTTCCTATAACAGCCAGTATCTCGGTCTATCTCATAAGAAAAAAAGGCAGATTATTCAAAAAAAGAAAAAAATTAATTGTAGAATAAAATTTTAATATAAAAAAACAAGGAGGGAAAGATGAAAAAGTTTTTAATGGCAGCATTGATAACAAGCGTTTTCATGGCTTGTAATTCAAATGATGTATCGGTGGAAAAGAAAGAACCGGTAAAAATGGAGATAACTGAGAGGGTAGTAACCCATGAAGTTATAGTTAAGGGAGAGGAAAAGGTAGCTGAACAGACCATTAGAGTAGCAGCAACTTCAGATGTACATGGTAGAATTTATCCTTATGATTATGCAATAGACGGAAAGGATGATGATGCAGGTTTAGCAAAGGTATCAACTATAGTTAATTCTTTAAGAGCAGAAAATCCAAATATGATATTGATGGATGACGGAGATACAGTTCAGGATAACTCATCGGAATTATTCAATGACCTTGAAGTACATCCTATGGTAGAAGCTATGAACAGCATCGGTTATGACATTTGGACTTTGGGAAATCACGAATTTAACTTTGAAAAGGAATTTATAGAAAGAAATATATCTAACTTTAACGGTACTGTTCTTTCGGCTAATATTAAAAATAAAAAGGATGGATCAAACTATGTAAATCCATATCAAATTTTTAATGTGAATGGAGCCAGAGTAGCTGTAATAGGAGTTATTCCTCCATATGTACCTATGTGGGAATCATCTTCTCCTAGCCACTTTAAAGGATTGGAGTTCAATGAAATATTGAATTCTGTCCAGGAAACTGTAAAAGAATTGGATGGTCAATATGATATCTTAGTTGGATCTTTCCATATGGGAAGAGAAGATGAATATGGCGGAGCCGGGATCTATGATCTGGCTAACAAAGTTCCTGAATTTGATGTTATATTTGGTGGACATGAGCATGCTAAATATGTTGAAAATATAAATAATACTCCAATTGTAGAGCCTGGATTTGCAGGATGGGCAGTGTCTAAAGCTTATATCCATGTAAAGAAAGAAGAGGATAAATGGGTTATTACAGGTATAGATGTGGAAAATATTCAAACTAAGACAATTGAAGCGGATCAAAAGATATTAGATAAATTTAAATATGTAGATGATCAGGCTAAAGCTGTAGCAAATACAGTGATTGGAGAGGTTAGTGAAACATTTATAGCCAGACCGGATTTCATAACTGGTGAAGACAAGGTAACTACTATGCCTACAGCTCAATTACAGCCAAATGCTGTAATAGACCTGATAAATGATGTACAGTTAAAATATGCAGGAGCAGATGTATCATCAGCGGCATTCTTTAAGGCAGAAGCTAACTTAAAGGCAGGAAATTTCCATAACAAAGATGTGGCTAATATCTATAAATATGCAAACACTTTAGTTGGTGTAAATATGACTGGTGAAAATTTACTTAAGTTTATGGAATGGTCAATGTCATACTATAATACTTGGAATGAAGGAGATGTAACTATCTCATTCAATGAAGATGTTAGAGGGTATAACTACGATATGTTTGCAGGGGTAGATTATAAAGTTGACCTATCTAAAGATGCAGGAAATAGAGTAGTAGATCCAACGATCAAGGGTGAAGCTATCGATCCGGCCAAGATCTATAAGGTGGCAGTAAATAACTATAGGTTTGGTACATTGACTAAGAATGGATGGGCAAAATCTGAAGATAAATACTATGATTCTTATGAAACTATGCAGGATGCAGGAAGAATAAGAGATCTTATCATCAAATATACTAAGGAAGAAAAAAATGGAAAATTAGATCCTGTTGTGCATAATAACTGGGAAATAATTGGTGTTAAATTAGATTATCCAGAAAGGGATGCTATCTATGAGATGATCAGAGAAGGAGAAATAGTTATTCCTAGATCAGCTGATGGAAGAACACTCAATGTTAAATCTATCAACTTAAAGGATTATGTTCTTGCGGAAGAAATTACATCGTATACAGTGGAAGCGGGAGATACTTTAGGAGCAATAGCGAATAAATTTGATCTTAATGTTTCTGAAATTTTAAAAGAGAATGAAAATATAAAAGATGCAGACGTAATAAGGGCTGGGGAAGAGTTAAGAATTCCTGCAAATTAAATTTAAAAAGGTACAGAATTTATCTGTACCTTTTAAATATATATATTTAAATAGGGGGACAAAACAATGATGAAAAAAATTGTTAAAATCTTATCGGCAATGATGTTACTTTTAGTGGTGGCATGTGGAAAAACTACAAAAACAGATGAACCTAGTAAAGTAGCTGGGGATAAAGTAGATGTAGTGGCAACGGAGAAGTTAGTTGTAAGTGAAGATGTAGAGTTTAAAGTAATGCATGTAAACGATATTCACGGAAGGGTAGATGCAGGTAAACATGATGGGATGGGATTAGCCAGAGTAAGCACTATGGTTAAGCAAACCAGAGCAGAAGACCCCAATGTATTATTTTTAGATGCAGGGGATACAATTCATGGGACCGTATTTGCAGCTTTAACTAAGGGAGCATCAGTTGTAAGAGTTATGAATGAAATGGGTTATGACGCTATGACAACAGGAAACCATGACTATAACTACGGATTGGATAGAATTGAAAAATTACAAAATACTATGAACTTTCCGGTATTAGTATCGAACCTTACTTATAAAGATACAGGAGAAAAAGCGTTTAAACCATATACAATCAAAACTTTACCGAATGGTGTAAGAGTAGGGATCTTTGGTCTAGCAACCCCTGAGACGGCGTATAAGACTAATCCTACCAATGTAGAGGCGGTTACCTTTGATGATCCTATTGCATCAGCTAAAGAGTCTGTGGCGGCTTTAAAAGCTGAAGGTGTAAACTATATCGTAGCACTTTCACATTTAGGTGAAGATGAAGATTCAGTTTATACAAGTATTAAATTAGCTCAGGAAGTAGACGGAATAGATCTAATCGTAGACGGGCATAGTCATAAAACTCTAGAAGAAGGTATGCAGGTAAAAGATACTCTTATTGTTCAATCAGGATTCTATGATAAGAACTTAGGGGAAGTAACAGTTAAATTAGGTAAAGATGGATCAAAAGTTGAGACAGCAAAATTATTTACTAAAGAATATGCAATGGAAAATGTTGAGGAAGATCCTGCTGTAAGAGCAATTATAGAGGAAGTAAATACAGAGAATGAAAAGATTACATCTGTGGTTGTAGGGGAGACTCCTGTACTTTTAGATGGTGAAAGAAATGACGTAAGAGCGGGTGAAACTAATTTAGGAGATATGATCACAGAAGCTATGTTAACAAAAACAGGAGCTGAAGGTGTTATTACTAATGGTGGTGGAATAAGAGCTTCTATCCAAAAAGGGACAATTACCAGAGGAAATATAATCTCGGTATTACCATTTGGAAACTATGTGGTAGTAAAAGAGATAACTGGTCAAGATCTAAAAGATGCTATTGAAAATGGTGTGCAATCTTATCCAGATGCCAGAGGAGCATTCCCGCATGTGGCAGGATTTACATTTAAATTTGATCCAATGAAGGAAGTAGGAAATAAAGTTTATGACGTTACATTTAACAACGGGGAAAAATTAGACCTAGCTAGAACTTATAAGATAGCTACAAACAACTTTATGGCTGTAGGTGGGGATAAGTATGCCTCTTTAAAAGGAAAGAAGACGGTGAATGAATACGAGAGTATTGAAGAGATCTTAGGAGAGTATATTAAAGCTAATGGAATCACTCATACTACTGTAGATGGCAGAGTATTTGCAGGGAAGGAAGAGATTGCTGCAAATATGGATAAAAAAGTATCAGAAGATTCATTGTATACAGTAGAACCAGGGGATACATTGAGATCAATTTCTGAAAAAACAGGAGTAGATATGGATGTAATTTTAAAAGAAAATAAAAAAATTACTAATCCGGATATAATTTTTTCAGGAGAAAAAATAACTTTGCCAAAGGCAAACTAACCCTTTAAAGAAGCCGCATAGCGGCTTCTTTTTTTATAATTTTTATTTTTTTTTGAAAAAAATAAAAAAAAGTATGAAAAAGTGTTGACTCTTTAACTTTATTGTGATATTATTATTCTTGTCGTGAGAGGACGATAACAACGGAGCATAGCGCAGCCCGGTAGCGCACCTGCCTTGGGAGCAGGGGGTCATAG
>CAZUGM010000163.1:0-5430 GCA_964619915.1 uncultured Fusobacteriaceae bacterium
GGAACATACAGAGCTTATGTGGGTTTTATCAAACCTCACACCTATGTCACTTTTAGAAAGAGGTCACTCTTTTAAAGATAAGACGGCCAAGGGAATATCATCTAATACAGGATTATTTACATATCCGGTACTTATGGCAGCGGATATCCTAATGTATGATGTAGATATGGTTCCAGTTGGAAAAGATCAAAAACAACATCTGGAGATGACCCGTGATATCGCTACAAAGTTCAATGAAAAATACACTGAAACTTTCAAGCTTCCTGAACCTATGATCGTAGAGAGTACAGCTGTGGTTCCAGGAGTAGACGGAGCTAAGATGTCAAAATCATACGGTAATACCATCGATATGTTTGCATCTAAGAAGGCATTGAAGAAGCAGGTAATGAGTATTGTAACAGATTCTACACCGTTAGAGGATCCAAAGGATCCGGATAACAATGTAACTACCCTGTATAAATTATTTGCTACACCTGAAAAGTTAGAAGAGATGAAGGAAAAATTCAGAGCCGGTAACTACGGATATGGTCATGCTAAAAAAGAGCTTTTAGAAGCCATCCTGGATCACTTTGCAGAAGCAAGAGCTAAACGTGAAGAATTAGTAGCCAACCCTGAATATGTAGATAAAATATTAGCTGAAGGTGCTGTGAAGGCCAGTGCAATTGCTAAAGCTAAGATGGTAGAAGTTAAAAAGGCAGTAGGACTTATTTAATTATTGATCACCAACTAATCTACAAACCAAAAGAGAGAAGATCCATACGGATCTTCTCTCTTTTCTATTACATTATATTTATTATCTACTCTGTTTTCCCCCTCTAGGGAAATACGGAGTAAGAGGGGGCTATGCTGTTACTTCTTTACCATCTTTATTGTATACCTTATCTTTTACTGTTAAGAATACTACTCCGATAACTATCGCTAGTGCAATTCCTGCATACTTAGACATCATTACCGGTAATCCAAATCCAATCGGTGCCATCATGATGAATGCGATACACACAGATGTCATGAATACTGCCGGGATAAATGTAATCCAGAAATTTTTCTTTTCCCTTACAAAGTAAGCTGTAGAAGTCCATAATACGATAGTTGCGATCAATTGGTTAGTAAATCCGAAATATCTCCATACAATGTTGAAGTCTACCTTTGAAAGGAAGAATCCGATAACGAATAGCGGTATAGCTACTAATAATCTGTTTTTCATAGAGTGTTGTTCAAAGTTAAGTGCATCTGCTATTGTAAGTCTGGCACTTCTAAATGCTGTATCTCCAGATGTGATAGGTGCTGCTACTACTCCAAATACTGCCAATGCTCCTCCAACTTTTCCTAATAATGAGTTAGATATTACATTTACAATGGCTGCTGCATTTCCGTCAAACCCTGCTAATCCTTTTACTCCTCCAAAGAATGCCATTGCTGCTGCTGCCCAGACTAATGCCACTACACCCTCTGCAATCATAGAACCATAAAATACATTTTTACCTTGCTTTTCATTAGTTAAACATCTTGCCATAAGTGGTGATTGAGTTGAATGGAATCCTGATATTGCTCCACAAGCTATTGTGATAAATAACATTGGGAATATAGGCGTTTTCATAGGTGCTGCCTGCATATTTGTTAAGTTTCCAAATAATTCAGGAATCTCAAATCCTCCTACAAATAACATTACTCCTACACCGGCTGCCATGAATAACAGTGCTGCTCCAAACAATGGATAGATCTTAGCTATTATCTTATCTACCGGTACCAATGTTGCTATTAGATAGTAAGCGAATATGATGTATATCAATACTTGTACATTTAATCCTGTTAATCCGTGTAAGATAGTTGCAGGCCCTGCTACAAATACTACTCCTACTAATACTAAAAGTACTACAGATATAACTCTCATTGCCATTCTATAAGGTTGTCCTAAATATTTTCCTACTAATTCCGGTACTGATCTACCGTCATTTCTAAGTGATAACATCCCTGACATATAGTCATGTACTCCACCTGCAAATATTGATCCAATTACAATCCATATAAATGCTACCGGTCCAAATAAAGCTCCTGCAATGGCTCCAAATATTGGTCCTAATCCTGCAATGTTCAAAAACTGGATCATAAATATTTTCCAACCTGGTAATGGTATAAAGTCCACTCCATCCTCTAACTTAATTGCTGGTGTTTCTGCCTTTGGATCTGCTCCAAATACCTTCTCAACAAACTTTCCATAAAAAAGATGACCTAAAACTAATAAAACTATCGATACTAAAAAAGTAATCATATCGTCCTCCTAAAATAAATTTAATATATTTGATATGATTATTATACATCTATTAAAGATTCCAGGTGTAATTTGGAGATAAAATACAAAATTCCAAACATTAAATACAAATATTCGTCATGAAATGCATTTCAAAACCCTGAACTTTATCAAATCGCCAAGTTTTGTTTCAGAACATTTAGTTTGTTTTTCTATTTTATATTCAATAAAGTTCTAAACTCTTTTATCTTATTCCGGCTCACAGGTACTTCTATATCCAAATCCTCTATCTTTAGATTATACGTACTGTTGAACCAAGGTATTATTTCTTTTATCTTATTTATATTTACTATATAGGATCTGTGGGTTCTAAAAAATATATTTGGAAGTTCACCCTCCAGATCAGATATCTTCTGCTTGGAAAAATATATCTCCCCCTTGGCATATACCTTGGTCTCCCTTTCACAGGCTTCAAAAATATAAATTTCATCCAGAGATAAAACATACATCTTCTCCCCCTTCCACAGGGTCAGCCTATTGATATTCTTTTCTTCCTTAGGTTTTTCCACTTTATTATTTTCTATTAAACTATCTAAAGTTTTTATTATCCTCTCCTCAGAATATGGTTTCAATATATAATCAAAAGCCTTTATACTGAAAGCATCCACTGCATATTCGCCATATGCAGTGATAAATATAATCTGTGGTTTGATCTCAAATTTTGAGATCAACTTGGCTAAGGCCATCCCATTCATATTGGGCATATTTATATCTAAAAAGATTATATCCACACTATTTTTTTCAAAAAAATTAAGCGCTGACATAGAATCCTCAAACTCTCCTACAATCTCTAACTCTTCATATTTTTCTATAAAATATCGAAGCTCCATCCTTGCCGGATATTCATCATCAATTATTATACACTTCATTATTCCTCCCTGATATCAAAAGTTATCCTTGTTCCCTCCTCTAATTTTTCTATATCCAATCCCTTTCCATAGATCAATTTTATCCTTCTATGTACATTATACAGCCCTATCTTACTGCTCTCAATGGTGTCGCTATATATTTTATCTATCACTTCCTGATCTATACTTTTACCATTATTTTCTATGATCACACGTATTTTTTCCCTGTCTACCCTGTATATTTTGAGATAGATATCCCTTCCCCCTGTTCCATTTAAAAGCCCGTGCTGGATTGCATTTTCTACCAAGGGCTGGATTGTCAGACTGGGTATCTTTACCAGTTTAACATCTTCATCTATCTCATAGTGCATGTTTATTTTATCATAAAATCTCGCTTTTTCTATATTCACATAGGCTTTTACCTGCTCTAACTCCATCACTATATCCACCGGTTTATTACCATTATCCAAATTATATCTTAGATCGGTCGCCAGATCAATAATTGTAATTCTGGCCTGAATAGGATCTATTCTCACAAAGGAGGTTATTGTATTCAGTGCATTGAATAAAAAATGCGGGTTGATCTGGGTCTGTAATGCTCTTATCTCTGCATCTCTCGCCATCTCCTCCAGTTTTTTTACCCTGCTTATCTCCAGCTGGGTAGATATAAGCTCGGATAATCCCAGCACCAGGTTTTTATTCCTCTCGGATACATAGGAATTTTCCGAGAAATAAACTTTTAATGCCCCGGTTACCTCAGTCCCTGATTTGAGAGGCACTATTATAAATGAAATAATGTCCTCAGAGATACAGTCTAACCTTATCTCTTCCTCATCATCCTTGTTGACCACCCTAAACTTACCTGTTCTGAGCACTTCCTTTGTGACATTTCCCCGGATCTTTGTATGCATTATTTTATATTCCTCATCCTGAGCACAATATGAAATAATATTTTCCATATCTGTAAACACCACTATCTTGGCTCCCAAAGATTCCAATATAGTCCTGCATACATTTTTTAATGAATCATTGTTTACATCCCTAAAGTATGGCAACGTCTTATTGGCAATCTCCAAAACTAACCTGGCCTCTTCTCCTGCTACCCTGTCCTCCTCCAGCATCATATTTTCTGTTATTAATATTACGATGGATACTCCCAGAGCATTTACCAAAACCATGGGAAAATAGATAGTTTCCACTATATTTAAAGCCAGATAAAATGGTTTTGACATGAGTAATATCAGCCCCATACTGATATTTTCAATGATAATTCCACCTGTAAACCCCAATATATATTTATTCTTCACATTGAGTTTATTCAAATATCCCAGTCCCCAGCCCCCTAAAAAAGTAGCTATACCACAAGGAATTGCCGTTATTCCATGGGGATCTATCATAATTCTATGGACCCCTGCAGTCAGTCCTGTGATAAGCCCGATCATAGGTCCCCCTATAATCGCTGATACAACTACACTGATATTTCTCGTATTGGCTATGGCTCCATTATAGTCTGTTCCCATATAGGTTCCCCCTATGGCAAGGACAGAAAATATCAGAGACAGTAATACCATATCTAATTTTGTATATTTTTCTTTTTTTATTAACCGTTTGAATCCCCTAGCTCTCGATAGGAAAAATGCTATCGTTATAATATAACCCAAACTGTTTATTAGATTTCCAACAAGCCCAAACATAGCTCCTCCTCTATATTAATTTATATTAGTTTATTTTACACTATTAGTAAGGGGGTTGCAAAATGTTTATCAGGATCTTATCAGTTAAAGATATGGATCTGACGTTTCGGGTCGCGATAAATCTATCGGCATTTTGAAAAATTAATTTAATTAAAGATATGCAGGAAGTTTGGTTTAAGCTAAGAATATTAAAGGGATTAACCTCTCCCAACATCCTCAATACCCACCTTTAAAAAAATAAAATTTCAGGTGTTATTATATTTTCATTGACATTTCTTTACTTATTTAGTAAACTTTATTTATAAAATAATATATTTCAATAATATGGAGGTAACGATGAATACAATTAAAAATCAAATAGATTTAGAAAAAAAAATAACGGATTTATATTTAAGACACCAGAAACAGAGTGAATCAATGGAGTGGAACTTCTACGAATATATGCCTTGGGACAGGGGGCAGTCTTTTTCTACCCTACCCTATGATAAGTCACAAAATACCCTACCCCAGGAATTGATCGAAGGCAGGGCAGTCTTCAAGGACGAACTGAGGCTAGGAGCCCCGACAGGAAAGGGATTCG
>CAZUGM010000164.1:0-5414 GCA_964619915.1 uncultured Fusobacteriaceae bacterium
TTAGCGGCAAAATAAAAGGAGTGGAGCATGAAATTAGCAGTAGCACAAATAAATCCAACACTTGGGAATGTAGAAAAAAATAAGATAAAGATGATATCATACATAGAAGATGCTATAAAAAAAGGGATGGAACTGGTAGTTTTTCCGGAACTATCTCTTACAGGGTACCTCTTGGAGGAATTGACCTATGATGTGGCAGGAATCCCGGAAGAATTTTATGAGCTGAGTAAAAAGATTTATTTGGTGGTATCGAGGAAAGCAGGGATTACTATTACTATAACTCTGCCTTCTATTTAGAGGGTGGAAAGTTGCAGCATACCCATAGAAAGGTATATCTGCCTACCTACGGTCTTTTCGATGAGGGGAGATATTTAAAGTCCGGAAATGAAATAAAAGCATTTGATACTAAATTCGGAAGATTTGGTATCTTGATATGTGAGGATGCCTGGCACCTTTCAAATCCTTATGTGTTGAGTATGGATGGAGCTGACTATGTATTTACTCTGGTAAACAGTCCGTCAAGGGGAGCCCAGGGATCGAAATTATCTCCTAACCAGACTTGGGATGAGATGATGAAGACTTATTCTAAATTACTCACAAGTTTTTATATCTTTGCCCACAGGGTAGGATATGAAGATGGGGTAAATTTCTTTGGGGGATCCAGAGTATATTCTCCTAACGGGGACATCTTAGGTGAAGCTAAAACTTTTGAAGAGGAAATGATAGTAGTGGATTTAGACAAGAGAGATCTGAGAAGATCCAGAATAAATAATCCTGTGATGAGAGATGAAAAACCAGAGTTGGTTATGAGAAGTTTAAAAAATATAATCGGATAATTACCAGAATAATAAAAAATTGTAAAGTTACCTTTATTTGTTTTTAGATTGCCGTCAGGCATGGGGGTTATATTATGAATAAAATTTTAAAGAATTTAATAGGAGCCGTAGTTTTAGTATTAATATTGCTGGTTTTTTATCTATTAACTTTTCAATTGTCTCATGAGAGACTGATAATAAAGGAAAGTAAGGCAGTCATATCGGTCGGTGATCTGAACAGTAAGAAAGTAAATGCTTACTATGAGTTATATGAAAAAGCTACCCAAACAGATATCGAAGAGGCTAAAAAATGGACGAAATATATAAAGGGACTGGACCTTATCTATTACAACGATTCCAATGATAAAAATCAAGGTGAGGATAAAGAGATAATGGTTATAAATCTTGGATGGCTATACCCCGTTGCTAAGTTTAAACAAGGGGAATATTTTGATGAACTGGGGAAGAATTACTTTTCCCTAAAAGAGGTCTATCAAAAACAGCTTGAAGAAGATTACGATGTGGATAAAAAAATCTATATGACCAACTACAAGGGATATTATTTTATATCGGATGATGTGATGAAATTATCTGACTATATGAAATTACTTGTAAAAAAAGAGATAAATAAAAATATATCTTCTAAGATGAAGGGTGATACTTTAGGAGAAGCGGTGATAGATCTGGAAGGGGTAACTCAGGGACTGGATACCATAAAGATAAATGTAGATTATGAAAAGAATGAACTCTCTATGAATGGGTACCTCTATGGTGATTTGGAATTTTCAAAATATTTTAACGGGATAGATCAAAAGGATAGAAAGTTTGATAAATATATGGGCAAAAATAAGATCTACATCACCAATACTGATTTTAAAGGTTTAGCTGAATTTATGAGGGGGAATGTAAATTCAGAAATAAACTCAACATTATCTTTGGTGAAGATGTTTACGGGAAAAGACTTTGAAGACTATATGGGGAACATAGATGGAGAGTTAATCTATGACTATGCTAAAAACCAGATGCTTCTTCCTGTGAAAGAGGTAAAAGATTTTAAGAAACTTATAGGAATTTTTGCAAAAAAAGATGGAGGCAGATATATCCTGGTAAATGGGGGAACAATAGAGATAGTAGGTAATGTTATCCATTATAACGGGATTATGTCAGAGGGGTCGATAACTCCCAAAGGTGATGAATTTATAAATGTATCTTTAAATTTAGGTCTATACGATCCGGTATTAGAAGATATATATGTGGATATGGGAGGAAAAGTAGAAAAAGATAAGGTTAAGATAAGAGCTACCATAACAGACGGAGAGTTACTCGAAATATATAATAGGATGGAGGATGAAAAAAATGATTAAGATACACAATACACTTACTAAAAAATTAGAAGAATTTATTCCAATAGAGCCTGGTGTGGTGAAGATGTATGTTTGCGGACCGACAGTATACAACTATATCCATATAGGGAATGCAAGACCTGCTATCTTTTTTGATACAGTGAGAAGATACTTTGAATATAGAGATTACAAAGTTACGTATGTACAGAATTTTACAGATGTAGATGATAAGATGATAGAAAAAGCTAATGCTGAAGGGGTAACGGTAAAGGATATAGCTGATAAATATATCGAAGCTTACCTAAAAGATACGAAAAAAGTAAATCTGAAAGAAGAGGGAATGATAAGACCTAAGGCTACCGATCATATCAAAGAGATGATAAGATCTATCAAGATCTTGGAGAGCAAGGGGTACGCCTATGAATCTCACGGGGATGTATACTTTGATGTGGAGAAATATAAGGAGAACTATGGTGAATTATCCGGGCAGAAAATTGAAGATTTAAAAGCTGGAGCCAGGATAGAGATCACCGATATAAAAAAATCATCTGTGGACTTCGCTCTTTGGAAAACAGCCAAAGAAGGGGAACTTTCTTGGGGATCACCTTGGGGTAAAGGAAGACCGGGATGGCATATTGAATGTAGTGCCATGAGTGAGAAATATTTAGGAGCATCATTTGATATCCATGGGGGAGGACAGGACCTTATATTCCCTCATCATGAAAATGAGATAGCTCAGTCAAAGTGTTCTTACGGTGGAGACTATGCCAGATACTGGATCCATAATGGTTATATCAACATTAAAGGGGAAAAAATGTCTAAGTCTAAGGGGAACTTTTTCCTACTTCGTGAGATCTTAGAGGATTATGAAGGGAAAGTTGTCAGATTCTTCATGCTTTCATCTCATTATAGAAAACCCATTGATTTTTCTGAAATAGAATTAAATATGGCTAAGAGTGCAATAAACAGGATTGAAAACAGTATGCTGGCTATGCTGGAAAAATTGGATACCGAAGCTTCATCTGAAGGCAGTGGCGGATTAGAATTAAAGGCTGTATTGGAGAGCTCTAAAACAAGGTTTGTAGAAGCTATGGATGAAGACTTTAATACTGCTCAAGCTATAGGTGTATTGTTTGAACTTATAAAGGAAGCTAACAAATCTATGGAGCAGAAACTGAGTTATGACGGAAAAGAAGTATTGAAAGATGTATACACATTTATAAAGAGAACTTTGGTAGATGTATTAGGAGTGGAGATCGTAGTTGAAAAACAGGTCAAAGATCTGACTGCAGAATTGACAGAACTTCTAAAAGAAATTGGACTTGAAAATCCTTTAGGGGAGAATGCAGGAAATTCAACTGTAGAATTGATTGAATTTTTAATAGAGCAGAGAAAGATTGCGAAAAAAGACAGAAACTTTGCTTTATCGGATGAAATTAGAGATAAGATGGCTGAAATTGGTATAAAAATAAAGGATGGAAGGGAAAAAACTACATGGACAATATAAGAGTAAAAGAATTAAATGGGTTAGCACTGGCGTACTTAGGAGATGCAGTATGGGAATTGAGACTACGGGAAAAATTTATAGCAAGAAATCTTAAGGTAAAAGATCTGAATAAATTGGTGAAGGCTCATGTGAGTGCTGTGGCACAGAGTAAGATATATCTCAGTGTAATAGATGAGTTAGAAGATGAATATAGGGCTTGTGCCAGAAGAGCCAGAAATTCAAAGATTTCAACTTTTCCAAAATCATGTACTATGAAGGAATATAAAAACGCAACAGCATTTGAAGCGTTGATTGCCATGTGTTATATAAACAAAAGGGAAGATATAATAGAGGGAATTATAGAAAATTATGTATTTGAAAAGAAAAATGATGAAAAATAAAAAAATAATGGTGCAGAAAAATAGGGCAAATTCCGCAGCAATAGAGGTGGAGGAAAGAATAGAAATGGAGGGGGAAACTCACGAGTTCCCTATACAGGCAGAAGAAAATGATATTAAAAAAGGAGATGAGAAAAAAAAGATGAAGAAAAAAAGTAAATTTAAATTTAATATGAGTTTTCCGGGCTTTAAATTTCAAAAGAGTATAGGGATAGATCTTGGAACTGCAAATACGTTGGTATACAACAAGCAGAAAGAAGAGATTGTTTTGAATGAACCATCTGTAGTGGCTGTAGACAGGGAAACAAAGAAAGTTTTGGCAGTGGGAAAAGAAGCAAAGGATATGCTGGGTAAAACACCGGATCATATAATGGCAGTAAGACCGCTGAGAGAAGGGGTTATAGCTGATTACGACATTACAGAAGCAATGATAAAATATTTTATAAAAAAAGTGTTCGGTAAGTTGAATATGGTATTGCCGGAAGTAATGATCTGTGTTCCAATCGAGGTAACCGGGGTAGAAAAAAGAGCTGTATTGGAAGCTGCAATCTCGGCAGGAGCAAAGAGAGCATATTTGATAGAGGAAGCCAGAGCGGCAGCTTTAGGAGCAGGGATAGATATCTCGGCACCTGAGGGAAATATGATAGTGGATATTGGTGGAGGATCTACAGATATAGCTGTGATTTCACTGGGTGGAACTATCGTAAGTAAATCTATTAGAATTGCAGGAAATAACTTTGATGAGGACATTATAAAATATATAAAGAGAAGACACAATCTGTTGATCGGAGAAAAAACTGCTGAAGAGATCAAGATCAAGATAGGGACTGCAATTCCTTTGGAAGAGGACGAAAAGATGATAATTAAAGGAAGAGACCTTATGACTGGATTACCGAAACCATTAGAGATAAGCTCTAGCGAGGTGTTGGATGCCATAAAAGATTCCTTGGACGCTATAGTAACCAGTGTTAAACAGGTATTGGAAAAAACGCCGCCAGAACTATCAGCTGATATAGTGGATAAAGGAATAGTTATGGCAGGGGGAGGATCAAAGATTAGAAACTTTCCGGAACTGCTTGCTAAAAATACTCTTTTAAATGTAGTTTTAGCTGATAATGCTTTGGAATCAGTGGTGCTAGGTGCTGGATTAGCCCTTGATAAATTAGCTGTTCTCAGAAAAATAGAGAAGGCTGAAAGATAATGTTTAATAGTTTGGTTTTTGGAGATGAAGTTAAGTTATTTCTAAAAAATGAATTGAGACAAAATAAGGAAGCGGGAACCTATCTTTTTTACGGGGATAAAGGAATAGACCTGGTGGGGCTGGCAGTATCATTTACCATGGCTATGAATTGTCCAGAGTTGGAGAATAACT
>CAZUGM010000165.1:0-5397 GCA_964619915.1 uncultured Fusobacteriaceae bacterium
AATCGGTATACACTGAAGCCATATTATATCTCCAACACTCAGGCTGAGAGGGAAAAAGAAGCAAGAGAAAAGAAGAAGTAATAAGAGGTTTACAACGAAAGACTTCTAACCACGAATTATGCTGATGACACGAATAAAATTATTTTTAGGAGTGGTGGGTATGGGAATTACTAAAGAAGAATTAATAGAGGAAGCTACTGATAAAACTAAAGAGATGTATAAAAACTTTGGGGTAATGTTAGAAGAAGTTATTCAAAAGGGTTTGGACATAATAGTTTCTTTAAATGAAAGTGAGGTCGCTGGCTGGGAGGAAAAACAACAACAAATAATGATTTCTATTTTAAAGGAAATTCTTGAAAAAATAGACGGGATAATTATATTGTCGGAAAAATGCTCCCAGCAAAATATATCTGTTTTAGCTAGAAGTGTTTTAGAGGGTTTTTTGGATTTAAATTTTATGCTAAAAGTCCCTAAAAGGGCATTGGCTTATATCTATTGTAAGGGCCTGGATTACCTGTCAAAACAGGATGGAATATCAAAAGTAGAAATTACTAAAAAAGAGTTAAAGGCATTACAAGAAGTACTGGGAAAAGAATTAAAAAAACAACGGGGAAATAAAAAAGAACGTAACGATTATAGACTTAACTGGAAAAGTTTTTATTTGGATGAAAAAACAGACGATCCTTACAAAAGTAAAGGTGCAAAGATACACTATAGTTTTCTGTGTGCAGCGACTCATAACCAGATGTCACTTATTCATAATTTTTCAAAAGATAATAAGTTTTATATTAGGGGATTTAGAGTTAATGATAGAAATGAAATAGGATTAATTTCACAGATGATTGCAGGTTTTTCAGGGGAAATATTTGAGAGAATGCTCAAATTATATATTCAGGAATCTTCATCTGATTTAAAAAAATTGGAAAAATGGCGGGAAGAAATGTTGGAAAAATCAGAAGGAATGATAAAGTTAGACAATAAAAGACTGTCTGGAAGAACAAAATTGAGTATTGAAGTATTAGGAATGACACTAGAAAAAATTTAACTATATATTTTTAATTATAAATTATTAGTTTCGTAGGCGATAAAGGAGGATTTATGAGAATAGTTATTATAGGTGGAGTAGCAGCAGGGATGAGTGCAGCAGCAAAGGCTAAAAGGATGGCTAAAAATTCAGATGTTATAGTGTATGAAAAGGGAAATGTCGTATCTTTTGGGGCCTGTGGATTACCCTACTATGTAGGAGATTTCTTTGATAATCCCAAAGGTATGATTGCCAGAACTCCGTAACATTTTAGAGAATCCGGGGTAGAAGTAAATATAAACCACGAGGTCTTAAAGGTAGATCCGGAGAAAAAAATAGTAATAGTTAAAAATTTAGAGACAGATGAAACTTTTGAAAGTTCGTATGACAAACTTATGGTAGCTACAGGTGCTAATGCCATCTTACCGCCAGTTGAAGGACTACAAACCTTAAAAAATATTTTCACATTGAAATCTATAGATGATGGGATAGAGTTAAAGAAAGCCATGATGAGAGAAGAAAACAAAGAGATTTTAGTGATCGGTGCCGGGTATATCGGGATAGAAGTTATAGAAGCGGCAAAAAAATTGGGAAAAAATGTAAGGGTTATCCAACGGGGAAAAAGGGTGATGGCGGCTTCTTTTGACAGTGAGATAACAGATTTTATGGAAGAAGAGATCAGATCACACGGTGTGGAACTTCATTTAGAAGAGGTTGTGAAGAAAATAGAGGGAAATGAAAAGGTGGAAAGGGTTATTACCGATAAGGGTGAATATAGTGCTGATATTGTAGTGATCGCCGCCGGTGTAAGACCTGCAACATCATTCCTAGAAGGTACAGGTATCGAGATGGATAAGGGAGCTATCATAATAGATGAAGAGGGAAAAACATCTGTAGACAGTATCTATTCAGCAGGAGACTGTGCAGTGGTATATCATAAAGTCAGAAAGAAAAATGTGTATATTCCGCTGGCTACTACAGCCAATAAGATCGGGAGGATTGTAGGTGAAAATTTAGCCGGGGCTAAAAATAAATTTGACGGTACCCTGGGATCGGCCTGTATCAAGGTGATGGATTTAGAAGCCGGAAGAACAGGAATTACAGAAACAGACGCTAAGTTAGACGGGATAAACTATAAAACTATCTTAGTGAAGGATAAAAATCAAACTAATTATTATCCGGGACAGGAGAATATTTTTGTAAAATTAATATATGGTGCCGAAACTAAGGTTATTTTAGGAGGGCAGATCATAGGAAAAAATGGAGCAGTACTCCGGGTAGACGTAATTGCCATGGCAGTTGCTGCAAAGATGAAGACCTCAGAATTGGGAATGATGGATTTTTGTTACGCTCCTCCATTTGCCAGAACCTGGGATGTACTCAATGTAAGTGGAAATGTAGCTAAATAGATAGAAACGCCCCTTGAATTTCAAGGGGCGTTTCTTATATTGAATATATTTTATTTATTTTCTTCTGTAGTTATTTCTTCGTTTTGAGGCTGCTGTTTAGGGATAGGTCTTCCAAACATCCATTCCATTTCCCTTCTCAATCCAGTAAGGTCATATTCATTTCCTTCAAGAGTAAGAATGTTGTTTTCAGGGAATAAGATATGCCCATCTTCTAATTTTTCATTGACATCTAAACTTAGCTGTAATTTTACACCGGTTTTTAGATCTACTGGTTTAAAGTCGCTTTTGATAGTTCTGATGATTTTTTCTTTAGAAGCTAAGATAGCCTCTACTTCTCCATCTCTGAATTGTCTCTTAGGTGGATAAGATGTAGTGAATAAATTTTCAGTCATTAAAAACTTTAATCCGCTAGGAGTTTTTTCTAAGATGTCTAATGTATATGTTCCTCTTTCGGCAATAACAAATTTTTCAATGTTGATTACTTTTCTACCGTGACCAAACATATCTGCAGGAATCGGTAACTCCCCGCTAGATAGTAACTCATCACTAGGACTGTTGATTCTCATCTCAAAGTTAGTATCTCTGTTTAACCCTTCGAATGCTAAGTATATAGATAGTTTAGGCATCCCAATCGGAAAAATAGGCTGAATCAAGCTGTCGAATTGTCCTGCTATATCGAATCCACGACTTTGAGGATTGAATGTTGTTGCATGTGATGTTAAACAATGTTTTAATTTAATTGACATAATATCTCTCCTTTTGAAAGGGTGGTGACCCCTATATTTTATTATCTAGGAAATTATAAAATTTATAAATGAAAAATTATAAAAACCTGAATTGTGTTTATCTGGATGCAGCGTCATGCTACTTTTTTATTTAAAGTATAAATCTAAGATTTCACTCATATTTTGAATCTCTTCTGCAGTTATTGCTGATTTTGCCGATCTGTCACCGACCTCGCTATAATACTTTATCTCTCCATGATTATTATCAACCATTTTTTTGAGAGCTTGGATCTCTTGAGGTTTTAGTGCGAATGCAATATACTCCTCGATGGAATCCACAAGATTTGATTTGTCTCTCCAGAAAGCTGTATTTAATTTTCTAGCCATAAAATCCATATGATAAGTTTCATCGGAGATTAGGTCAAGTCCATTCATATATAGCCATTCATCTCCCCTGTATTTTAAGGCCAGGTAAAGGGTCTTTTCCTGGGTCTTTTTATCCTCTTTTAACACTAAGAAATGCTGGTTCTCATAGACTGAATATTTTATCCTTTTTTTTGTATATGTCCATTGCTCACTATCTTTAATATAGATAGTGAAATCTTCCTTGCTCTTACTATATCCTTTTTCAATATTTCTGATATAGGCGTTTTTGGAACAACCTATAAAGGAAAGCAAGAGGGTTAAAAGCAGTATTTTTTTTAAAAAATTCATAATTCCTCCTGATGATTCTAATACAAGAATATCATAATTAGATATTTTTGTAAATATTCCAACATATCTTCGATTTTTATTTTCGTCACCAATTTACACCAACTTTTAGACACAGTTAATGTCACTGATTTACACGAATAAATTTTTCATATTATATTTATTCTTTTCGTTTGTGGATATTCGTATTCATTGGTGATTTTCTTTTATCGGTTAGAAATGTCTTTGCCTCTTCTACACTGACAAATTTTTCCTCTAATTGGAGCCTGTACAGATAGTTTAAGATCTCTTTAAATTCTTTTCCACTCTTATAACCCCATGAAAGGAGGTGTTTACCATTAATCAGAGGTGTCAGATCATCCTTTATCTCGTGATAGATGGAATTTATCTTTTGGATATTCTCCAGTTCCTCGGAGTTATCTAACTGTCCCCTTCCTAAAACGTCAGCTCTATAGACTTTGAGGAGTTTGGGGATATTTACTTTGACAGCTAACTTTCTTACGGTTATTTTACTGACCTTGTTGTTTAACATCAGTACCAGTGGGGAAGCATGGTAAAAAATTAAATCAGATGTAGAAGATATCAGTTTTTTGTTGTCTGTAAATCTACCTATCAGACCTAAAAACATTTCCCTAGATGCCCTGGTATGACCTTTAAAACCGTTGTTTTTCGTGATGTTTTTTCCTATATCATGAAATAATAGAGCTATCATAAGCTCCATTGTTCTTTCAGAGGGGTTTAAAATATCAAGGGTCATAAGGGTATGGGTGAAAACGTCCCCTTCAGGATGAAACTTTTTATCCTGTATCACTGTTTTTGATTGATGAAGGTTTGGGAACAAGATCTCTAACCCTCCGACTTTATCCAGCAGCCTGAAAGTTTTGGAAGGTTCTTTGTGGTTTAAAAGGATTTTCTCCAATTCACCCATTATCCTTTCCTTTGGAACTTTTTGAATCAGGTGAAAGTTTGCTGAGATCAACCTCTTCAAATCCTGTGAAAGTTCAAAATTCAGTCTTCCTGCCAGCTCAATAGTTCTAAATAACCTGAGGGGATCTTTTAAAAAAGTTTCCCGGTCTATATAATGTAAAATTTTGTTCTGAATATCTCTTTTCCCTTTATAAAGGTCGATGGTCTGATCTGTCAGAGGGTTGTAGTAGAGGGAGTTTATGGTCAAATCTCTGTTTAAAATAGAAGTTTCAATGTTTAAAGAAGGGTTGAATCCGTTATCATCTCGTGGCAGGGAGATCTCCAGATTCTCTATGAGGTAAACCTTGTAGAGGGTACCGACCAATTTCCACCTGCCGAAATTATTTAATATTTTTTCTATTTGTTCAGAAGAAACTCCTAAAATTTCTATGTCTATATTTGAATTTTCTTCCATGGGTTTGTTGTAGAGGAAAAAATCTCTTACAGCTCCTCCTACGATATAAAGGCAACCATTTATTTTTTTTATCTCCTCAGCTAATTCTATATACATCTTCACTCCTTTAGTTTTTTCTATATAATAATTATACCTCAGATAGGAATG
>CAZUGM010000166.1:0-5289 GCA_964619915.1 uncultured Fusobacteriaceae bacterium
CTCTGTCCTCTTTGGCATTTTCCCGATTAATTAATCACTTTGGGAGGATTAGTTAACTTCTGATTTTATCTACTAATTCTTTAGTGACTCTTTTAGGTATTCCATCCCTGTCTGTAAAGATATTTGTGGTATTTGCAACTCCAAAAAGAGTTTCCATCCCGCTATCATAAAATTCATATCTGAATTTAACCTTGATCCTGTTTATCTCCACCAGGATAGTTTTTATCTTTAATTCCATGTCGTATTCTATGGCTTTAAAAAATTTTATATCTATATCCGATACAGGCAGAAAGATTCCGTCTTCCTCCAGAGATTTGTAGGAGATCTTCTTAGTCCTAATAAACTCAGATCTTCCTTTTTCCATCCAGATAACATAGTTGGAATGCTATACCCTTCCCATCTGATCGGTTTCATTATAGTAGACTCTGTGATCTATTGTATGACAACTTTTTTCCATTATTGCCTCCTTTTGACCCTGATTTTACACCACTCTCTTATAGTACACCTTTCCAAGGTCCCTCATAAGTTATCTTGGCATATACCCCATTTGCATCCAGGTTTTCTACAACACCTCTCACTTCATCGGCATAAAATTCAGTAGATATAATCTTTATTGTTCCTAATTTAGCATCTAAAGTTCTGACTATTCCCAGACCTTCATAGGCTTCCATTACTTTATTTATAAAATCGATGTGTTTTCTTTCTGTCTGAATGAAAAACTCGTAACTTTTCATCATAATTTTTTTACCTCCTTTACGCCTTCGGCGATCTATTTATCCCCTTAATAAAAAATTCAGAATGGATTTTTATCTCCATTCTCAACCTTTTAATTATTATTTTTCCTCTAGTACTCTGATAAGTTCCATATATTCATCGATACTTATAGATTCAGCTCTTCTATTTCCCTCTATACCTATAGTAGCTAATTTCTCTTTTAATTCAGACTTGCTGAATCCTAAATTAGATAAATTATTTAGTATGTTTTTTCTCTTATTGGCAAAGGCAGCCTTTACATATTTAAAAAACGTAGCTTCATCTACTAATTTTTCATACTTATTGTCAGTACGAAGTTTAATCGACATAAATGCCGAGTCGATCTTAGGTACTGGATCAAAATCTTCCTTTGGAATAGTAAATAGATATTCTGCATCACCATAGTATTCAACAGACAGTGTAAGAACACTTCTCTCTTTCCCTGATTTTGCACATATTCTTTCAGCTACCTCTTTTTGTACCATTATATAGATTTCATCTATAATATTTCTATTTTCTATCAATTTATGAATAATTGGAGAAGTGATATAGTAAGGAATATTAGCTACTACCTTTATAGGTTCCCCTATTTTTTCTTGAAAATTTTGTTCTAAAACGTCTCCCATAAGTAAAGTAAATTTCGGGTTGGTATCAAATTTTCTTCTGAGTATCTTTTCCAGATCTGTATCTATCTCCATACATGTAACTTTTTTTCCATGCTCCAATAATAGTTCTGTAAGTGCTCCCTCACCAGGTCCTATCTCTACTATAGCATCTTCAGAATTTACATCTGAAACTTCTATAATCCTGTCTAAAACCTGACCTGCATTGGTCAAAAAGTTTTGTCCATATTTTTTCTTGTGTTTAAATCCCATCTTTCACCTGCTTTTCTATAGTTTATTTTTCTATAGTTACTTTCCCGATAAACGGCAGTTCTCTATGTTTTTCTGCATAATCAATTCCATATCCTACTACAAATTCATCTGGAATTTGGAATCCTGAAAATTCTACCTCAACATTTGCTTCTCTTCTAGCCGGCTTGTCTAAAAGTGTACAAATACTAAGAGATTTTGGTTCTCTGATTTTTAATATTTCAACAACTTTACTTAAAGTAAATCCTGTATCTATTAAATCTTCTACAATAAGAACATCTTTACCTTTGATGCAGTCCTCTATATCTTTTTTGATCTTTACGTCTCTAGAAGAGGTCATAGAATTTCCATAACTAGACACAGTCATAAAGTCCAATCTTACGTTCTCTAATTTTAATTCACGGGCAATGTCTGCCATAAATATTACCGATCCACGTAAAAGAGCAATCAATACTAATTCTTCACTGTCTTTATATTTTTTGTTTATTCTATCTCCTAATTCTGCTACCTTACCTGCGATCTCTTCTTTTGAGATCATTACATCTACTGAATATTTCATTTACTATTATCTCCTTAGTCTTCTAATTCTTCTAAATTTCCCATGATACCTACGTAAGGAATGTTTCTATATTCCTGCATATAGTCCAGTCCATAACCTAATACGAACTCATCCTCTATTTCAAAACCAATATATTGTACGTCGATTTCAACTTCCCTTCTAGAAGGCTTGTTTAAAAGTGTACATAATGATACTGACTTAGGTCCTCTGTGTCCTAACATCTTTAATACAGTTTTCAATGTATTTCCTGAATCGATTATATCCTCTACTACGATTACATGTTTCCCCATGATATTTTCATCTAAATCTTTTTTGATCTTTACTTCTCTCGTTGATACAAATTCATTTCCATAACTAGATACAGTCATAAAGTCCATCTTTAGTGGTAATTCAATTTTTCTACAAAGGTCTGCCATAAATATAATCGATCCTTTCAATAAACATACTACGATTATATCTTCCTCTACACCTTTAAAATCTTTTGTGATTTCAGCTCCTAACTCCGCCACTCTTGCAGCGATCTGGTCCTCTGTAAGCATTTTTGTTGCGATTCCTTTATCCCAAGGCTTTTTATTCAATTTTATTCCTCCTAAGATTAATAATTTACCTCATATTTTACCATTAATTCTTGGTTTTTTTCAATATTATTTACATAAACTAGAATTATTTTTAATTTTACTCTAAAACGTACTGATTTAGAGTGAAATGTCAGATTTATTTTTTCATTCAAATATATACATTGAAAAAGGGAGCAGATTCACCTGCTCCCTTTTATCTATATTAAACTTTTAATCTAAAAAACTCTCTTCATTTAATACCTTAGGCTCACCCTTTAAAACTTTTTTCTTTGTTTCCTCTGTTTCAGACCATTCTTTCCATCCACCGTCGTATACAGATATTCTCTCAAGACCCATAGCCTGTGCATAAAACCATACCTCACTTGCTCTCCATCCTGTTCCGCAATAAAATGACAGATGATTTTCAGGATTTATTTTCAACTCTTCCCACATTTTTTGGATCTCAGTATACGGTCTCATATGAGATTGATCCATTGCTCTATAATCTTCCAAGTGCCAAGGGTCCGATCCTGCCATTCCCCATTTAGCTCCTTCGATTCTTCCTCTAGGCTTTATATAATCATACCCGCTGACTTTCCCCAGATATTCTTTCCAACTTCTGATACTGATAAGATCCCCATCTTCAGCCTTCAATAACTCTACAGCTTCAGGAAGATCTACAATAAGTTCCGGATTTTGAGGAACTTCAGCACCAAATTCTTTTACCGGCTCTGGAGTCTTCATCTCAGTTTCCACAGGATATCCTGCGTTTTTCCAAGCTTTTAATCCACCGTTTATCATTCTTATATCTTCTACCCCTGCATATTTAGCTATAACTCCAAATCTTGCAGCGGCCATAGGGTCACCGTAGATAAGCACAAGAGTATCTGTTGTTATTCCCTGCTTTTCCATCTCTGCCTTAATATTTTTATCGCTGACTCTGTTCCAAAGAGGCCCTTCCTCTACCCATCCTGTATGCATCCAGTAAGATCCCGGAATATGCCCTTTCATATGAGCTTTTCCTTTTTCACCCCATCCTACATTAAATACCTTTACAGGTCTTCCATCATAGTGATTCACTTTTTTTCCCTCTAAAAGATCCTTTACCCAGCTAACAGGAACGATAGTCTCATATCTTTTTAATTTTTCAAAAGATAATGAATCTTCTGCCCACTTATCTATTCCCCCGTCAAAGATAGATACTGCATATCCCTTTTCTACAAGGACATTTTTCATAGTTTCTGCATCTTCTCCATAAAGAATTATCTCATTTCCTGCTTTAATTCCTTTTCTCTCAAGAGCTTTTTCTACATCTCCATCTGCAATGGCAGCGGCAGGATAGTTTACTGCTCCGGGAATATGACCATGTATTCCTTTTCCATCTAGATCCCATCCATTATATTCATCATAACTTCTGGTATCCATTAAAACTACATTTTTATCTTTCTCTGCTTTTTGAACATTTTCTACACCAACAGAACCTACCTTAATTATTTGATCCTTTGACTCCACTACTCCACTTCCGCATCCTATTAAACCAATCGTCAGTGCCAGTATAACAAACATTTTTTTCATCTCTTCACCCCAGCTTATATTTTATTTAGTTAACCCCTAAAACTTTTCTAGATCATCACATTTCTTCTTGATTTCAACGGTTACATCTATTATTCTATCATTTTGTTCCGATTTATTAAAGGTGTAATTTGTACTATTAGATATAGTGTACATAACCTCATCCAACTGTCGAAATTTTAGTTTTCTAAAGCATCTCTATAAACGCCTCTATTCTTGTTTTTATCTGTCCTGTATCCCCGGTTGAATAGTCTGTTTCAAGGTAGATATACGGAATTTCCTTGTTCTTAGTTACTACTCTTTTTATCTTGTGAGTTTCTACATTATAAGTATGACAGGCTTGGAGAATCACCTCTACAACTCCGTATCTCGGATATTCTTCCATAAGTCTCTTTAAAAGGTCCTCCCTGTCTGTATTGGGTGACATAACAGAACACGGAATGGATAGATATTTTTCTGCCAGTGCCTGGATAGGATCTATTGTTTCATCCACAAGTCTATCCAAGTTCTTGGCTCCCCCGCAGTTTTCATATGTGACTACCACAGCTCCTGCATCCTCAATAGGTTTTATTATTTTTTCTGCTACCCCTCCTATAGGACACCCTGTGATTAATATTCTCGGCGCTCTTACTGAAACCTTAGAACTATTATTTTTGTCAATCTCCTTTAAATTTTCTATAATTTCCCTGATTTTTTCATTTTGCAGCTTCTTATCAAAGGTATAACTGACACCATTTAAAACCTTATGCATCTCATACCCTGAAAGAGGCGGCGGAGTTAATTTTCCCAGACTATAAAACTCCTTTAGAAGTTTTCTTTCATCATTAACCTGGGAGATTGCTTCTGAAATTTTTTCCTTTGAGATAGACACATTAAATTTTTTCTCTAATTTTTCCTTAAACCTGGATACCTCTTTTTTCCAGAGATCCATTCCCCTCTCCTTATCCTGGATCTGTGGAAGCTGCATTATATAGGT
>CAZUGM010000167.1:0-5274 GCA_964619915.1 uncultured Fusobacteriaceae bacterium
AAAAACTCTTAATGACACCGGGACCTACTAATGTTCCCGAAGAGATTAGAAAAAAAATGGCTGAAGATGTCATCCACCACAGGATGGCAGACTATAAAAAACTATTTAACGATGTCAGCGAAAATTTAAAACACTTTTTCAAAACTAAACAGGAAGTTCTCACGTTGACCTGTTCTGGAACTGGAGTTATGGAAGCTGCTGTTGTAAATTTATTTTCAAAAAAAGAGAAAGTGTTGGTAATAAATACAGGAAATTTTGGACAGCGATTTGTAGAGATTGCAACGACCTACGACCTTGACGTTATCGATCTAAAATATGACTGGGGTTCTACCTATAAACTGGAAGACGTAAAGGAGATCATCCTCACCAATCCGGATCTAAAGGGTATTTTTATGACCCACAGTGAAACTTCTACCGGAGTTTTAAACGACATTCAGAGTATCGGGGATCTTACAAAGGATACAGACATTCTTTTAGTTGTAGATTCTGTCAGTGGTATGGTTGTAAACCCCTTGGAATTTGACAACTGGTCCCTTGACTGCGTCATTGCCGGAAGTCAAAAAGGTTTTTTACTCCCTCCGGGTCTGGCATTTGTAGCTCTCAGTGAGAAGGCAAAGGCAGCTATGCAAAGATCAAACTTACCTAAATTTTATTTTGATTTAAAAAAATACATTAAATTTTTAAAGGAAAAACAACAAAACCCATATACCCCGGCTATTACCTTGGTGGTGGGACTTAAATATGCCTGTGATCTTCTTTTGGAGGAGGGCTTAGAGTCCATCCAATTAAAACATACAAAACTTCGAAAATATCTGGGAGAGGAACTTATAAAACTCGGATTTGAATATTTTGTAAAGGAGGAAAAAGCCAGAGGTAACACCCTGGTTGCAGTAACTCATACAGAAATTGAGGATATGGATAAGTTCAGGGGGATAATAGATAAAAATGGAGTCAGTATCGCAGGAGGCCAGGGAGATTACGCTGGAAAACTCCTTCGAATAGGATGCCTTGGAAAGATAACTAAAGCAGATATAGACAGGACGATAGAAGAAATTAAAAAAAATTTAATATAAAAGTTATTGTAAAATAGATCAATATCGTATATATTTTATGTTATACCATTAAAAATACAGTATTTAGAGGCTATTTTTTTATACGATAACACTTTGTCGATGACCTATTAAGAGATATAAATATTCATTATAGAGGAGAGGTTGGAATGAGTAGAAGATTTAAAAGAGTTTTAATTGCAAACCGTGGTGAAATTGCAATAAGAGTTATAAGAGCATGTAAAGAACTTGGCATAAGAACAGTTGCGATCTATTCTGAAGAAGATAAAACAGCACTTTTCAGAACAAAAGCAGATGAATCTTACCAGATAGGTAAAGGTAAAGGACCTATCGAGGCATACCTTGATATTGATGAGATAATTACACTTGCTCTAAAAAAAGGGGTAGACGCAATTCACCCCGGGTACGGATTCCTTTCTGAAAACCCTGAATTTGCAAGAAAATGTACTATGGCAGGGATAGAATTTATAGGACCAACTGCTGAAATGATGGAAAGTTTAGGAGATAAAATACAGTCAAAAATAGTTTCTGCAAAAGCTGGAGTTCCTACTATTCCCAGTGTGGATAAACCTGTAGGTTCCGAAGACGAAGCAATTGAATTTGCAAGAAGCTGTGGATACCCTATAATGCTAAAAGCTGCTGCCGGTGGAGGCGGACGTGGAATGCGTATAGTAAGAGAGGAATCAGAGCTTATCTCTTCTTACAGAAGCGCTAAAAGTGAATCTAAAAAAGCATTTGGTATAGATGATATGTTTATAGAAAAATATGTTGAACAGCCTAAACATATTGAGGTTCAGATTCTTGGAGACAAACACGGAAACATATTCCACCTCTACGAAAGAGATTGTTCTATCCAAAGAAGACACCAAAAAGTCATTGAGATAACTCCTGCACTTACATTAGCCGAAGAAAAAAGACAGGAAATATGCAACGATGCATTAAAAATTGCAAAAGAAGTTGGTTATGTAAATGCCGGAACTTTAGAATTCTTAGTTGATAAACATGGAAATCATTATTTTATCGAGATGAACCCTAGAATCCAGGTTGAACATACAATTACTGAGATGGTTACTGGTATCGACTTGGTTCAAAGCCAAATACTCATTGCTGAAGGATATGCATTGACTTCAGAAGAGGTGGGAATCCCTTCTCAAGACGCTATCCAAACTAGAGGGTACTCTATACAGTGCAGGGTAACCACTGAAGATCCTGTAAATAACTTTGCACCTGACACAGGTAAAATAGACATTTATAGAACTGGATCTGGTATAGGTATCCGTCTTGACGGTGGAAATGGATATGCCGGTGCTGTTATAAACCCTTATTACGACAGTTTACTGGTAAAGGTTATATCTCATGGTAATTCATTTAAAGATGCCATAAGAAAAGCTCTTCGTTCTATAAAAGAATCTAAAATTACCGGTGTAAAAACAAACATCGCTTTCTTAGTAAATGTATTGAATCATCCTAAATTTGCAAGGGGTGACTTCACCACAGGATTTATACCCGAACATCCGGAACTTTTTGATATCTCTGTAAAAAGAGACTATGAAGGAAATTTTCTTAAGTTTATAGCTGAAAAAGTTGTAAATGAAACTCGTGGGATAAAAACAGAATTCGATGTACCACATATACCTAATGTTCCCAGACCTAAAAAACTTTCTGGTACAAAACAAATTCTGGAAGAAAAAGGTCCAGAGGGTGTAGTTGAATGGATTAAAAACCAAAATAAACTGCTTCTTACAGATACAACAATGAGAGATGCCCACCAGTCGTTGATGGCTACCCGTGTAAGAACAACCGATATGCTGAAAATAGCCAGTGATACATCTATCCTGGGAAAAGATCTATTCTCTCTTGGAATGTGGGGAGGAGCTACTTTTGATGTTTCATACAGATTCCTAAAAGAATCTCCTTGGGAAAGGCTGAAAGAAATAAGAAAAAGAGTTCCAAATGTACTTCTTCAAATGCTTATCAGAGGATCTAACGCAGTAGGATACAAAAACTATCCTGACAACGTAGTTGAAAAATTCATAAAAGAAGCTTCTGACAGCGGTATCGATCTTTTCAGAATATTTGATTCTTTAAACTGGATTAAAGGGATGGAAGTTCCTGTAAGAGAAGTTATTAAAAACGGAAAAATTGCTGAAGTATGTATCTGTTATACAGGGGATATCCTGGATAAATCCAAAACTAAATATACTCTTGAGTACTATATAAAAAAAGCAAAAGAAATAGAAGCTATGGGAGCACATATCCTTGGAATCAAAGATATGTCGGCTCTCTTGAAACCATATGCAGCGGAAAAACTTATAAAAGCACTTAAAGAGAATATATCTATCCCTATCCACCTGCATACACACGACACTACAGGAAACGGAGTTGCAACTGTCCTAATGGCAGCTGAAGCAGGAGTGGACATCATCGATACTGCTTTTGATGCTATGTCTGGACTGACAAGTCAGCCTTCACTGAACTCTGTCGTTGCAGCTTTGGAAAATACTGAAAGGGATACAAAAATAAATCTGGATGATGTTCAGCAGATCTCTAACTATTGGAATGTAGTCAGACCTGTATACGCTCAATTTGAATCTGAATTGAAATCCGGTTCTACTGAGATATATAAATATGAGATCCCTGGGGGGCAGTACTCAAATCTAAAGCCCCAGATAGAAAGTTTTGGTCTCGGTCACAGATTCGACGAAATTAAGAAGATGTTTAAGAGTGTGAATCTGCTCCTAGGAGACATAGTAAAAGTAACTCCATCATCAAAAATGGTAAGTGACCTTGCTATATTCATGGTTCAAAGCAACCTGACTCCTGAAAACATTATTGAAAAAGGAAAAGATCTTGCTTTCCCTGATTCAGTAGTCGCTTACTTTAAAGGTATGATGGGGCAACCAGAAGGCGGATTCCCTAAAGGTCTTCAAAAAATAGTTCTTAAAGGTGAAGAGCCTATAACATGCAGACCTGGTGAGCTTTTACCTTCTGAAGATTTTGATCAGATTAAAGAGTATCTAAAAACAAAACACAAAATAGACCCCACTATGCAGGATGCTCTGAGCTATGCTCTGTATCCAAATGTATTTGAAGATTACTTAAAATACATAAAAGAACATGGTGATTTCAGCAAACTGGGAAGCGATATATACTTCCACGGCCTTGCAGAAGGAGAAACATGTGAAATCAACCTTAAAGAGGGAAAAATAATGGTTGTAACACTCCTTCAGATATCTAAACTTGACAATGAAGGTTATAGAACTGTGACATTTGAAGTAAACGGTAATAGAAGAGAGACAAGAATAAAAGACAAGACTAAGTCGGATTCTTCAGTATCAAGCAAAAGTATAAAAATGGTAGATTCTGACAACGAATTACAAATAGGTGCCAGTATCCCCGGGGCTATCATAAAACTGCTTGTCAGCAAAGGGGATAAAGTAGAGGAAAATCAAAAATTAATTATTATAGAAGCTATGAAGATGGAGACGGTCATCACTGCAAAAACAGAGGGAATTGTAGAAGAAGTTTTCGTAGAAGAAGGTAAAATAGTAGAATCAGGTCAGCTTCTCATCCAGCTTTCTAAATAAAAATAGAATAATTTACATTATAAAAAATTACCATCTTAAATATTTTGACGCAGATTAAATTCTGCGTCATTTTTATTTTTCTTGAATTTATTCAGTATTTAAAAAAAAATAAAAAAAAGAAGAGGATTTTTACTTCAATAAGAGTACAAAAAAGTTAAAGGATTTTTTTTATAGAGATAAAATCAGTAAGATGTTTTAAAGTTTACGGAGGTCAGGAACATGAATTCAGAAAAATTTACACAAAAAAGTCTAGAAGCATTGTCAGCAGCTCACGAATTTGCATTGAAGTATAAACACACCAATATAAAAAATGAGCATCTGATACTAGCCTTAATCAGCCAGATGAACGGACTTATACCAAAGTTATTAGAAAAGATGGGGAAAAATAACTCAGCATTAATAGATAAGGTCGAGGAAAATCTAAAAAGTTTCCCCACTGTGGATACAGTCAATCCAAGTAATATCTATATGGATAGAGATTTAAACACTAATCTCAAAAAGGCAGAGAAGATAGCAGAAGAGATGGGAGACAGTTATATCAGTGTTGAGCACCTGTTTATGGCACTGATTAAAAATAAAATACTAAAAGAAGAGGGAATAGAGATTGAAAATTTTAA